>CAZKCX010000375.1:0-6990 GCA_964550865.1 uncultured Planctomycetales bacterium | reverse complement strand
ACGGCCGCCTCCAGGCTTCGCTACGCTTCGCCGTGACAAGCCCGGCCGTGAACCGCAGAACGGCCCCAACCGAGGGCGGCTGGGCCACATAACGCGAAGCTACTCGACTGTTCACACATTGTTGCGAACAGCTTAGACTTGGTGGCGGCAGGCCGGAAGCGGACGCGTAGCCGCAGGCCATCACGGATCTACAGAGGCGGGCATCATGAAGATCTTCGTTCCCGGGCGGATTTGTCTATTCGGCGAGCACAGCGATTGGGCGGGTGGCTACCGGCGCCTCGACAGCCGCATCGAGAAGGGCTACACGCTCATCTCCGGGACGAACCAGGGCGTGCACGCCGACGTTGAGCCGCATCCGGACAAGCTGGTCTTCACCGCGACGGACTTCGACGGCGAGCGCGTGGGGCCGTTCGAGGTACCCATGGAGCTGACGGCCCTGCGTCGCGAGGCGGAACGCGGGGAGTTCTTCAGCTACGTCTGCGGGGTCGCCCACCAGATCGCCACGCACTACCACGTCCGCGGTCTGGTGATCGACAATCATTTGACGGACCTGCCCATCAAGAAGGGGCTCAGCAGCAGCGCGGCGGTCTGTGTGCTCGTCGCCCGCGCATTCAACCGAACGTACGATCTGAAGATGACCGTACGCGGTGAGATGGAGTATGCCTACCAGGGCGAGATCGTTACGCCCAGCCGCTGCGGACGGATGGACCAAGGCTGTGCGTATGGCGACCGGCCCATCATGATGACCTTCGACGGGGACCGGCTCGACGTCGAGGAGCTTCCGCTGCACGGCGAGCTTTACTTCGTCATCGTCGACCTGCGCGCCGGGAAGGACACGATGGAGATCCTCGCGGCGCTGAACCGCTGCTACCCGAGCGCCGCCGACGACCTGCAGTGCCGCGTCCAGGAGTACCTCGGCCCGATCAACAAGCGGATCGTGCTGGAGGCTCGCGATGCGATCATTCGCGGCGATGCCCGACGCATCGGTGAACTGATGATCGAGGCGCAGAACCTGTTCGATACACATCTGGGGCCGGCGTGTCCGTCGCAGCTTACCGCCCCCGTGCTGCACAAGGTGCTTGGGCATGAACCGCTGCAACCGCATATCTGGGGCGGGAAGGGTGTCGGCAGCCAGGGCGACGGGACGGCACAGTTCATTTGCAGGGGTCAGGACGATCAGGACCGCGTCGTCGAGATCATCGAACGCGACCTGGGGATGCCCTCCCTCAAGCTCGTCGTGCGTTCCGCCCAGAAGGTGACCAAGGCCGTCATCCCCGCGGCCGGCTTCGGTACCGCGCTCTACCCCGCCAGCAAGGCGACGAAGCGCGAGCTGCTGCCGATCATCGACCACAACGGCGTGGCCAAGCCGGCCATCCTGTGGATCATCGAGGAGGCCGTCGCCAGTGGCATCGAGGAGATCGGGTTGATCGTTCAGCCCGACGACGAGCGGTTCTTCGAGGAGCTGCTCACACGGCCGACCAAGGTCCAACAACTTAACCGGCTTCCGCAGGGGCTCCGCGATTACGAGTCACGCCTGCTCGATCTCGGCCGTCGCGTCAGACTCATCCGCCAGGAGGTGCAAGAGGGATTCGGTCACGCGGTGTGCTGTGCCCGCGAGTTCGTCGGCGGGGAGCCGTTCCTGCTCATGCTCGGCGATCACGTCTACGCCGCTACGACCGAGGTGCCGTGCGCGCAGCAATTGCTGAGTGCCTACGAGGCCCACGGCACGAGTGTGGTCTCGCTCCGTCGAACGCCGGAGGAGGAGGTCGAGCGATACGGCGCCGTCACGGGGACGTGGCGCGAAGAGGGCCTACTCGAGATCACCGAGTTCATCGAGAAGCCGGAGCCGGACTATGCTCGGAGTCATCTTCGCACGCCGGGCCTCGTGGAAGGGGAATACCTCACCCTCTTCGGTCACTATGTGATCAGGCCGGCAATCTTCGAGATCCTCACCGAGCACATCGAGCACAATCTCCGCGAACGGGGCGAGTATCAATTGACCTCCGCGCTGGACCGACTCCGCCAGACGGAGGGCTTCCTCGGCCGCGTCATTGACGGCCGGCGGTTCGACATCGGAGACCCGCAGAGCTACGTCGCCACGCTCAATGCCTGGCGTGAGCTGCCCGTCACACATCCAGGTTCCGCACGTTGAGCGCGTTGGTCTCGATGAACTCGCGGCGGGATTCGACGTTGTCCCCCATGAGGATGCTGAAGAGGCGGTCGGCCTCGCGGGCGTCGATGTCGACCTGCTCGGGATCGTCGTCGTCGGTGGTCTCCGAGACCGTCACCCGAAGCAACATTCTCGACTCGGGATCCATGGTGGTTTCCCAC
Source organism: uncultured Planctomycetales bacterium (assembly GCA_964550865.1). Classification (GTDB taxonomy): domain Bacteria; phylum Planctomycetota; class Phycisphaerae; order UBA1845; family JAFGLZ01; genus JAFGLZ01. The sequence continues at coordinate 4,659 of CAZKCX010000375.1, read as the reverse complement.
AACTCATCGGCGTTCATCTCGCCCAGGCCCTTGTACCGCTTGATCTGCACGCCCTGGCTGCCGAGCTGTCGGATCGCGGAGGCCACCTCGGCAAGGTTGGCGAGTTCCCGCACGGTCTCGCCACCGGCCCGCAGGAGGAACTTGGCGGGCTCGTAGTCGCCTGTGATCCGCCGCTTGCGCTGGGCGAAGTAATCGGACACGGTGAAGCCGAAGCGCTCGATCGCGGCGAACTGCTCCTGAAGGACCGTAGACTCGCTCAGCTCCGAGCGTATGAGCTTCACGAGGTCCCCCTCCGCGTCCGTCCTTTCGCTCGTTCGGGCGCCGCCGGACTCCTCCTCTTCGAACTGCCCGGCCTCGACGACCGCGAGGTTGGGAAACCGCTCCTTCGCCTGCTCGCGGAAGGCGGCGAACTCCGCCTCGGAATAGAACAGATGCTCCTCGCCGTTGAGGGTGGCGCGGATCGTCGGTAACGCCCCGGTATCGGGATCGCGGTGTCGCTCCACAAAGTCCTGCAGTTCGATGCCGCGCCGCTGAAGCACGCGCGCCCGTCGCTCCGTGCGGAGCAACACCGTCATGAGCTCACGGATCTCCTCACCGGAGATCGTCCGCTCCTGCTCGAGTGATTCCCGAACCACCAGCTCCGCCTCGCTGAGGCCCCACTCGGTAAGCCTTTCGTTCAGCATTCGGTCATTCAGGAGGTATTCCTGGCGCCGCTTGCGGCTGATGTGGTAGAGCGGGGGTTGCGCGACGAAGATCCGGCCTGCGTCCACCAGCGGGCGCATGTGCCGGAACAGAAACGTCAGCAGAAGCGTGCGAATATGGCTTCCGTCCACGTCGGCGTCCGTCATGATGATGATCTTGCCGTACCGGCATTTCTCGAGGTCGAAATCCTCCTGGCCGATGCCGCTGCCGACGGCCGTGATGATGTGACGGATCTCCTCGTTGCTGAGCATCTTGTCGACGCGGGCCTTCTCCACGTTCAGGATCTTGCCGCGAAGCGGAAGGATGGCCTGGGTCTTGCTCTCCCGACCCTGCTTGGCCGGACCGGCCGCGGAGTCTCCCTCAACCAGATACAGCTCCGTCTCGTCGGCGTTCCGGCTCGAGCAGTCCCAGAGCTTCCCCGGTAGGTTGCCCGACGACAGCACCGTCTTCCGCGCAAGCTCCCGTGCTTTCCGTGCCGCCTCGCGCGCTTGGGCGGCCTGGATGCCCTTGGTCGCGATTCGCTTGGCCTCGGCGGGTCTTTCCTCCAGCCAGTTGCTCAACTGCTCGTTGACGGTCTGTTCCACGAAGGACCCGACCTCCGGATTCATGAGGCGGACCTTCGTCTGGGCCTCGAACTGCGGCTCGGGGACCTTCACCGAGATGATCGCCGTCAACCCCTCCCGCACATCGTCCCCTGTCGGCGTCACGCTCCCCTTAAGGAGGTTGGAACGGCGCGCGTAGGCGTTAAGCGTCCGCGTAAGGGCACTGCGAAAACCCGAGAGGTGCGCGCCGCCGTCGATGTTGTTGATGTTGTTGGCGAAGCAGAGGACGTTCTCGCTGAAGCCGTCGTGGTATTGCAGTGCGACGTCCGCCACCAGCCCCTGCTCCTCGTCGGAGGCGTGCAGATGAATGGCCGAGTGGACCGGATCCTTCCCCTCGTTGAGATGCGCCACGAACTCGCGGAGGCCGTTCCGAAAACAGTAACTCTCCTCGCGCTCCTCCGAATCGTCGGTGATGGTGATTCGGACGCCCTCATTGAGGTAGGCCAATTCCCGGAGCCGGGTCGCCAGCACGTCATACCGGAACTCCGCCTCTCCGAAAAGCTGACGGTCCGGGCGAAACTCGATCCGCGTACCCGTCCGGTCCGTCGTGCCCACCTGCGTCAGTGGCGTAGCCACGCGCCCACGCTCAAACTCCATGAGGTAGATCCCGCCGTCTCGATGCACCTCCACCTTCAAACGTTCGCTCAGGGCATTCACGACGCTGACGCCGACGCCATGCAAGCCGCCGCTGACCTTATATCCCTTATGCTCGAACTTGCCGCCGGCATGGAGGATCGTCATGCAGATCTCCAGCGCCGGCTTGCCGTCCAACTGCGGGTTTGCATGTTGGACCGGTCCGACGGGAATGCCCGAGCCGTTGTCCGCGACGATGCACCCACCGTCGGCCGTCAGTTGGACGTCGATCTTGTCACAGCGGCCGGCCATTGCCTCATCGATGCTGTTATCGACGACCTCATAGACGAGGTGGTGCAGCCCCGTGACCCCCGTATCCCCGATGTACATCGCCGGGCGTCGGCGCACTGCGTCGAGACCCTCCAACACCCGGATGCTCTTCTCGTCGTAGATCCCGTTCTCATCTTCGACGGAGACCTCCTCCACCTGTGCCGGGGACGTTCGTCCGTCGACCTCCTCGCTGTGTGTCGGCTCATCACTCATCAGATACGTCTACTCCTCCGAACCTGCTACGCCGAGGCCCGGCCGGCCGTCACCCAACACGGCACGAACCTCCCTGATCCTAGAAGAAGGCAGCTCCTTTGCCGCCGCTCGCACCAGGCGGGGGCCTGCGACGCGGTCAACCTCGAACCGACTGGCGGAGTCCGCGACCTCCACATACAGGCACCCTCGATCCGCACGCAGGACTCGCGCCCGCCCGGCCAACGGGTCGCCGGCGACCCGCCTCCACAAGTGCTCCAACTCTGCGACGTCGGCCTCAATGTGCTGTCCGCACATCCCCTCGGCCGCGCGCAGGCTCAACTCACCGATCCGGCGCGCACGTGAGCGGCGCTGCCGATTCTTCCAACTCTGATGAAGCTTCTCGTCGTCCAAGGCAGATCCGTTTACGCCAGGCTCACCGGCATGATCACGTATAGGAACTCCTTCCCGGCTGTAAGCACACCCGGCTTTGAGGGCTCGTTGAGCCGCAGCTCGATCTCCTTGGCGTCTATCACGCGCAAGGCATCCGTCAGGAAGGTCGGGTTGAATCCGATGGCCATCGCCTTGCCTTGATACGGCACAGCAAGGTTGACCGTTGCCTCTCCCTGCTGCGGCGCGCGACTGGAGAGCACGAGCTTGCCCTTACTGAAGTCCAACCGAATGCCCTTCGACTCATCACTCGTCAGCAGCGCCGCCCTCCGAATCGCGCTGTGCAACTCGCTCCGGTCTATCGTCACCCGATGAGGCGTCTCTTGTGGGATCACATCCTCGTACTTCGGAAAGTGTCCTTCGACCAAGACCGACGACAGCAACACCGATCCGACCTGTACCAGGAGCTGATTCTCCGTCGCGCGGATTGCCACCTCCTCCTCCGAGGCGTCCTGAATCACGCGCGTGAGGAGCGACATCGTCTTGGAGGGCGCTATCGTCCGAAGTTGACCGGTGGCCTTCTTCACCGATCCCATCGCCTTAGCCAACCGCCGACCATCGGTCGCAACCATCTGCAGCTTCTTGTCTATTCCCTCCCACAGCACGCCATTGATGGCGTACCGGGTATTCTCCCGCGCTGCTGCGAACACCGTAGCCTCGATCATCCTTCGCAGCACGCCGGCGGCGATCATGACATCGGGCTCCCCGACCTCTGTGACGGTAGGTGGGAACTCTGACGGGTCCTGGCCGAAAATCTGGAAGTGGCTGTCCTGCCCGCGGATATGGAGGGCCTCACCCGTCGCCTCCAGGGATAGGACCTCGTCCGTCAACTCTCGAACGATTTGACTGAGCTTGTCGGCAGCAACGAGGACCTCCCCGTCCGTCTCGACCTCAACCTGCGATACGAGACAGCGAACGCTGACCTCCAAATCGGTTCCGGAAACGGTGATATGGTCGCCTTCCGCGACAAGTCGGGCGCACTTCAGTGCCTCACGCGGTGTCCGGGAGCTTACGACGCTTGTGACGATCCCCAAGGTGTGGTCGAGAGCCGCTCGACTGCAATTCAGTTTCATGGGTTCACTCCGTCCGTGTTCCGCAGTAGCTTGCGACCATGATACCACTAGTCTCTATGAACCAACAGTCTTCCTCGTCATCGTTCTTGTTGCGTTCGTGCGGTGCGAACTCGCACGTACAGTAACCCTCGGCGAAAAATGGATTACCGGGGAAGCCTCGGGGGGCGATGGCTTGTGAAAAGGTTGTTGTTCTTGTTGGCGCGTTTGCCTGGGTGCGTCACAACGTTGCGGGCCTGTCCTGGGCGGTGCGTCGCGCTTATCGTGTGCGTGCTCCATCACAACACCTAAGCCACATGTTTTCCACCGGGCCCTGTTGTATGCGGCCTTACGGCCGGATCGAGTGTCGGATGTGGTCGAGGGTCTCGCGGAATTGCGGGTCTTCCTCTTGTAACCGTTCGATTGTGCGCGTCGCGTGAAGGACGGTGCTGTGGTCGCGTCCTCCGAAGTAGCCTCCGATCTCCTCGAGGCTGTGGGCCGTCAAGTTCCTGGCGAGGTACATGCATACTTGTCGCGGAAAGGCGATCGACCGGCTGCGCTTGCGGCTTTGCAGGTCGGCGAGCCGTACCCCATAGTGCTTGGTGACGGCCTCGAGAATCGTAGGGATCGTGACAGGGTTCCCTGACGGTGTGGGCTCCTGCCCGAGTGCCTGCTGGACGATGTCCTGGTCGACCTCGCGTCCCGACTCGATGGCCAGGGCGTGGATCTGAAGCAGGGCACCCTCGAGTTCGCGCGCATTGGAC
>CAZKCX010000374.1:0-6995 GCA_964550865.1 uncultured Planctomycetales bacterium | reverse complement strand
GGTTGTCGTGGGTTCGAATCCCATCGCCCGCTTTGTCGATCGGGGAGAGGCGCGGTCGTCCGGCTCGGGCGAGAAGACGCCCAAACGGGCCGTGCCCCGTCCACCGGTCTTGAAACGAGACCCGCCGCAGGGAACCGGCCGTCCGGGAGCCAGGCGTTGGCTGCGGTGGGGGCGAATTTCCCGAAGGCCCATCACCCTTATTCGTCGGTCAGGGCCAAAATTCGAGACGCCTGGCCGGCTCGTGGGCGATGGGCTGTTGTATTTTTTGCCCCCCTCCTACGGGCCGGACAGCCTCCCGCCGACCTTCGTGAAGGAGCCCGATGTCATGCCCGACCAGACCGAAGAACAAGATCCCAAAGACCAAGCCGATGAGCCCGCCCAGGCGGAGAGTCAAGGGGTCGACGAAACCGCAGAGGCGGACGAGGCCGAGAAGAGCCCGGAAGACAAGCTCAAGGAAGTCATCACGGTCGACCTGGAAGACGTCGGGACGCTTCGCAAGCGAATGACCGTCACCGTGCCCGGCGAGAACATCCAGGAGCGCCTCGACGAGCAGTTCTCCGAGCTGCAGCGCGAGCGGGACGTGCGCGGCTTTCGGCGCGGCCGCGCCCCCCGGCGCCTCGTCGAAAAGACCTACGGCAGTGAGGTCCGCGACATCACGAAGGAGCAACTGGTCAGTCAGGCGTATCTGGCCGCGGTGGATCGCGAGGACATTCAGGTCCTGGGCGATCCCGACCTCGACTTCGACAAGATCGAGCTGCCCGACGAGGGGAAGGACCTCGAGTTCAGCTGCGAAATCGAGATCAAGCCGGAGTTCGAGTTGCCCAAGCTCGAGAAGATCCCCGTCGAGAAACCGGTGGTCACCATCACCGATGAGGACGTGGATCGCCAGATCGAGCGTCTGCTGATGCGGTTCGGTCGCTTCGAGCCCGTGGAAGAGGGCGGAGATATCCAGGAAGACGACCTGGTCACGGCCGACGTAAAGGCGACCAGCGGCGACGAGGTGATCTTCGACGAGACGGCGACGCAGTTCGGCGCGCGTCCGTCGCGGGTCGGCGGCATCGCCTTGGAGAGCCTGGGCGATGATCTTGCCGGGGCAAAGGTCGGCGACCAGCGAACAATCGAGGCGACCGTGCCGGACGATTACGAGAAGGAAGAGCTCCGCGGCAAGCCCGTCAAGATCGATTTCACCATTCGTGACATTCGCCGTATGGTCCTGCCCGAGTTGACCGACGAGTTCGCGCAGATGCTGGGACTCGAGACGGTCGACGAGCTGAAGGCCATGATCCGGGCGGAATCCGAATCGCGCATCGACCAGGAAATCCAACGCGGCATGCGCAACCAGATCCGGCAGTACCTCGCCGACAACACCGAGCTGGAGGTCCCCCCGGGTCTCAGCAGCCGGCAGACGCAGCGCGCCGTCCAGCAACGCATGATCGACATGCAGCGACAAGGGGTGCCGGAAGCCGAGATCGAAAAGCACCTCGACGAGCTCCAAACGACGGCGAAGGAGCAAGCCGCCAACGAGATCAAGATGTTCTTCATCTTGGAGAAGCTGGCCGAACAGTTCGAGTTCGAGGTCAGCGAAGACGAGATCAACGGCCAAATCGCCCAAATAGCCCAGAGCTCCGGTCGCCGGTTCGATCGCGTACGCGACGAGTTGATGCGACGGGGCGGGGTGGAGGCCCTGTACGTCAACATCCGGGATGAGAAGGTGATCGACCGTCTCCTCCAGGACGCGGAGATTACCGAGGTGGAGCCGGAGGCAGACGAGGAGGAAGGCGCGTCCGAAGAGCCCAAGAAGAAGGCGAAGAAGGACGAAGGCGACGACCTGTCCGATGAGACGTAGAGGCCGTTCACGAACGAGGCCAAGAAACAGAATCGGCGCGTCCATCGGCGGGCGCGAACCTGAGAGGCGAGTTCCCATGGACCATTTTCTTCCGGACCCCGACGCGGTTCGACCTCGAATCCAATACCGTCAACACGACGACCGCGACCGACGAACGATCGCCCAGCACCTGTTGGACAATCGCATCATCTATCTGGGATATCCCATTGTGCCGGAGGTCACCGAGTGGGTGATCGGCGCGCTCCTGTTCCTTCAGGCCGACAAGAAGGACCAGGACGTCCACATGTACATCAACTCCCTTGGTGGGTACGTCGACCAGACGCTGGCGATCTACGACACGATGCAGTTCCTGAGCTGTAACGTTGCGACGTATTGCATCGGCACCGCGGCCAGCGGGGCCGCTCTCCTGCTCTGCGCGGGAACGCCCGGCAAGCGATACGCCCTGCCCAACTCCAAGATGATGCTCCATCAGCCGATGGGCGGCATCAGCGGACAGGCCGAGGACATCCGAATCCAGGCTGAGGAAATCCTCAAAGACAAGAAGCGGCTCATCGACATCATCGCGAACCACACCGGGCAGGACCGCGAAAAGATCGCCGAGGAGACCGAGCGCGACCGGTACATGGACGCGAGCGAGGCGAAGGAGTACGGCCTCGTCGACGAGATCCTTGAGGTCGACAGCGGGCAGAAGAAGAAGGCCAAAGGCAAGTGAGCGCTGCGGCAAGGGCGAGGCCGACGATTCTTCTCGATGGCGTTGTCTTGGGGATCGCCGGCGAACAAAAGGAATGATAAGGCCCGACGGGCCTGCGACGCGAGGAAATGCCATGGCAGTGAATCAGACGCTTGTGCCGCATGTAATCGAAGAGACGGGACGCGGCGAGCGGATGTACGACATCTACTCGAGGCTGCTCAAGGATCGGATCGTCTTTCTCGGCGGCCCGGTGGGCGACTCCGTCGCCAATGTCGTCATCGCGCAGATGCTGTTCCTGAGCAACGAGGACAGCAAGGCCGATATCAACTTCTACATCAACTCGCCGGGCGGCAGCGTCTCGGCGGGCCTTGCGATCTACGACACGATGCAGTTTCTCCGCTGCGATGTGGCGACCTATTCGATCGGCCTGTCCGCCAGCATGGGTGCGGTGCTGATGGCCGGCGGGACGAAGGGCAAGCGATACGTCCTGCCCAACAGCAGGGTCCTGCTGCATCAGCCGCTGATCAGCGGCACCATGCAAGGGGCCGCCACGGACCTGTCGATCGAAGCCGAGGAAATCCTCCGACTGCGGGGCGATCTGTACCGCATCCTCGCGCAACACAGCAGCAAGGACGAGCAGCAGATCGAGAAGGATTGCGACCGAAATCTCTGGCTGAACGCCAAGCAGACCTTGGAGTACGGATTGGCCGACGGCATCCTCGATCGAATGCCGGAGGAGGGCGCCGGCGGAGGCAAAAACAAGAAGAAGTAGTCGCGGGCGAGGAACGCACGGTGAACGGAACCGACCGTCTAGACGGCCAAGGGGCATCACTGCGGTACCACGGGCGAGCGTGGATCGTGTTCATGTTCGCGGCGTCTTCCTTGTGGGTGGCCGGGCTGCTCGGATGCGACGGCGGCACAGCGGCCGAGCGGTTTCGCCAACTCGAGCAAGAAAACCTGCAGCTCAGGGACAAGGTTGAGAAGCTGAATGAGGACTTGGCCTCGAAGAAGGCCTTGATCGACGCGCAGCGGCAACAGCTCGCCAACCTCCGACGTCTCGGCAAGGACCGTCTCGACAAGCTCTACCACGTAGCCAAGATCGAGATCGAACGCCTTTCCGGCGGCGCCGACTACGACGGCAAGCCCGGTGATGACGGCGTAACCGTTTACCTGCAGCCCCTGGACCAAGATGGGCACGTCATCAAGGCCGCAGGCAATATCCGAATTCAACTGTTCGACCTGGCGAACCCGGACGGCAAGCACCTGATCGGCGAATACCGCCTCGACGTCGACCATGCCCGAAAGGCCTGGCACGGTCGATTCATGACCAACCACTACACCGTCAAATGCCCCTGGAGGAAAAGCCCACCCACCCACCGGGAGATCACGATTCGGGCAGAATTCACAGACTATCTTACCGGCCGCACCTTCCGAGCCCAACGCGTTGTCGAGATTGCCCTACCATAACCTTCCAGGGCGCGTTGCCCTTGGGCAACGCAAGTTTCACACGGGCAACAAGATGATAAGCCTTACTTGAACAGTTACTTGGATCGTTGTCTGGGCGTGATGCCCCGCAGGAGTGGTGCGGCAAGGCAACGGCGCCATGAGCATGTGGATCCTGTTAAGGATCCCGACGAAGGCCCTGGATGAGCCAACTTCATCGAACTAGGAAAGATAGGAAATCCGAAGCGGCCAACTTCAAGTTAGTGATTACTACGGCACACCGATAGCAGGGTAGTCTGGTGCACGGCTGCGGCATGAGGTATCATCGTTTCCTTCTTGCTTGCCAAATCGCGTATGGAATCAATTCGATAGTGGTCGTGCATGCTGCAACGAGGTGCCGCTGGACCATACGACAGCTTGGGCGGACCGGAGGGGCATGCCGGAGGGTTGGCGGAAGCTCGAGGAAGGCGTGCCGGAGGGTTCCTAGAGGTTAACGGGAGGAGGGAAAGAGGTGGGAGACTGTCCTTGTGGCAGTCTCTTTCCTTTTTTACAGGAGGTTGATCAGGGTGGCCCAAGCCGACGGAGCAGTCGGTTTGCAGCGCGAAGTCCTTTATTCTCCAGGGCCCCGGACCGGGGTCCCGGTCGATTCGCTGTCTTGCCATCCCTCCACCACCCGAGCATCCCCCCAAAGGAGCTCGAGGTCGTAGTAGCTGCGGGCCTGCTCGCTGAAGACGTGCACGACGACATCGACGTAGTCTGCCAGAATCCACTCCCCTTCCTCTCGACCGGCGATGCCGTATCGCCTGTGCCCTAGCTGTTCGGCCCGCTCGTCGACGTCATCCACAACGGTCTGCATCTGGCGCAGGCTCGTCCCGGTGCAGATCACGAAGTAGTCGCAGACCTCGCTGATACCGCGCAGATCCTGGATCACAACATTCTCGCAACGGTCGGCCTCGGCGATGCGAGCAGCTTCGATGGCGAGTTGCCGGGCGTCTGTTCTGCTCATGAACGAATCAAGCAAAGGCCCACCCGCCTCGAAGCGGATGGGCCTGTCCTCATCAATCGGCGGAAGGAAGCATCGTCACCACGGACCCTACTGTCCCATCCCGAGAAGCTGACCGATCTGCGGGGCGAACTTCACAATCAGACCCGCGAAGACCACGCTGACCATGCTCATCAGCTTGATCAGGATGTTCAGGCTCGGGCCGGACGTATCCTTGAACGGGTCGCCCACCGTGTCGCCGACCACGCCGGCCTTGTGGTCTTCGGATCCCTTTCCGCTGATGACCGTATCCGGCGCCCCGGCATCAATGGCGGCCTTGGCGCGGGGCGCCAACTCGGGGAATCGCTCGCGGGCTTCCGCATCGTCCATGTACTGCTGCGCCGTCGTATTCTCCGGGAAGGTCTCGATCAGCTTCTTCGCGTTGTCCCAGGCACCTCCGGCATTGGCCATGAAGATCGCCACCGCGAAACCGGAGGTCAGCCCGCCGGCCAACAGCCCCATCACACCCGGGACGTCAAAGACCAATCCCACGCCAATCGGCACGATCAGCGCCAGCAAAGACGGAACGACCATCTCCTTCTGGGCACCGGCCGTCGCGATCGCCACGCAGTGGCCGTATTGCGGATAGGACTCCCCGCCGACCTCGCACCGCATGGGCCAGTTCTCCGGGTCGTTGATCTTGGCCTCCTCCATGCCCTGTCCGCGGAGGAACTCGCGGATCTTGCCGAACTGGCGTCGGCACTCGAGCATCATCTGATTGGCCGCACGTCCCACCGCCTTCATGGTCATCGCACAGAAGACGAACGCCAGGAGAACGCCGCTGAACATCCCACACAGGACCTTGGGGTTCATCAGTGTAACGTCGTAGAAGGCCATGTACTGCTGCAAGGAAGCGGGCAAGAACATCTTCTTGCCTTCGGCGGTCTTGTCTAGGTCCTCGCCGAATGGGCCGGTGAAGAGCTCTCCGGTGACGTCCTTGTACTTGTCCACGTGGCGGATCGCCTCGAAGCTCACCGGGATCAGGGAGACCTTTTCCTCCGTCTTCTTCCCGTCGACAATGGCATGAGTCAAAACGGCGTTGTCGCCGCGACCCTTCATGAACGCGGCCGAAACGCCCTTGTCCAGCATCAACGCATACTTGCCGTGCCCCATGGCGTGGAACATGCCAAGCTCGCAGTCCGGGTGCGTGCTCACATAGGCCTGGGCTTGTCGATCGATGCCCACGCGAACCTCCTCGACGTAGGCCGCGAGCAGCGCCAAGGCCGTCAGCGCGGCCGAGCCGATCGCGAAACCCTTGCCCGTTGCGGCCGTCGTGTTGCCCAGCGAGTCGAGGGCGTCGGTCTTCTGCCGGACGCTGGGATCTTGATGCGTCATCTCGGCGTTGCCGCCCGCGTTGTCGGCGATGGGCCCGTAGGCGTCCGTCGCCAGCGTAATGCCCAGCGTGCTCAGCATGCCCACGGCCGCAATGCCCACGCCGTACAGCCCCAGCGTGAACTCCGTGAATCCGCCCGCAAAACCGAACGCACACAGGATCGCGACGATGATGGTGGCCAGGCTCGCCCACGTGCTCTTCATCCCCTCGGCGATACCGCCGATGATGATGGTGGCCGGCCCCGTCTCCGACTGCGCGCTGATGCCGCGGGTCGGGCCGTACTCATAGCTCGTATAGTACTCCGTCGCCTGGCCGATGATGAGGCCGGCGATCAGCCCGGCCATGATCGAGCCCCACACCCCCCAGCCGTTGACGGGCGTGTCGCTGAAGAGCGTAACGCAGAGGACTGCCGCGGCGACGGCGATCAGGACCGAACTGCCCAAGACGCCCGTCAGCAGGCTCCGCAGCAGGTTCCGCATGGTCGCACCTTCCTGCGTGCGAACCATGTAAATGCCGATGATCGACAGGACGATGCCGATGCCCGCCAGCACCATCGGTGCCGAGAGGAGCTTCATCGCAAGGGCGTTGGTATCCGCCACAGAGAGTGCCGATGCAGCGGCCACGCCGAGCGCGGCGGTCG
>CAZKCX010000373.1:0-7005 GCA_964550865.1 uncultured Planctomycetales bacterium | reverse complement strand
CGTGGCCGTGGTCGCTGTCGCGAGGGGCCTCATCGAAACGGGCGACGCGGTTCCGGCCCCCGTCCTTGGCGGCGTAGAGGGCGTGATCAGCACGTTTGACGATGTCGTCGGCGTCCATGGGGCCTTCGCCCGGCAGGGAACATGCGACGCCGAAGCTGGCCGTCACGTGGATCTCCTCCCCCTGCGGTGCCTGGAAGGCGGTTTGCGCCCACGCGATGCGTAGGCGGTCCATGGCCTGCACGGCGTCTTCGAGCGTCGTGTCCGGCATGACGACGATGAACTCCTCCCCACCGTAGCGACAGGTGAGGTCTTCAAGCCGGCATTGGGTCTGGAGGAGTTGTGCGAAGCCGACGAGGACCTGATCGCCGAAGTCGTGGCCGTGGGTGTCGTTTACCGACTTGAACTTGTCCAAGTCGATCATGGCCAGGGAGATGCCGGTGTTCTGCCGCATGGCGCGCGAGAGCATGTCGTTCAGGCGTTCGTAGAGCCGGCGACGATTGTCGAGCCCGGTCAAGGGGTCTTTCGTCGCCATCTCCTTGTACTCTTCCTGCATGGCGCGCTGCTTGATGACCAGTTGCACCCGCGCGAGCACGTCCGCCCGGCTGAAGGGCTTGGTGATGTAGTCGATGGCTCCGGCGCCGAAGCCGGCCTCGACGTTCTCTTTGCTCCGGCCTTCGGCGGTCAGGAACATGACGGGAATGCTGTCGGTCTTCTCGTCTGCCTTGATCGTGCGGCAGACCTCGAATCCGTCCATCTCCGGCATGCGGATGTCCAGGATGATCAGGTCGGGCTCGATCTCCTGCAATTTCGTGAGGCACTCTGCTCCGGAGTTCGCCTCGGCGATTCGGTATCCGCTCTTCTTCAGGATGTGCCCTAGGAGGAGAACATTCGTCGGGTCGTCGTCGACGACTAGGATGAGCGGCGTTCGATCTTGAGACACGAGACGAATCCTGCTCCGGCGGTTCCGCTGCTGACGTGCTTCCCGTGGACGAAGGCCTGAATGCAGACAGTCGTCGGAGCCACCCCGATTGTTTGCCTTGCGGACTTTCGGTCTGCCCCCGGGCAGGCGTGAGCGGCCAGGGAACGGATCTGGTCGCTACCCTACGCCGTACCGAGGGTTGCCACCCGTACTGCAAATTGTATCGGTTGCTCGGCAACCCGCTTGAACTCGGAATTCGATCTCCGCATGGACCCGGTCTCGTCCGACCGATAATCGCTAATCCCCGGTCCTTCTTCGAGGCGTCCGGCTTGGGAATCGCAGCAGCCCCATCGACTCGCAATGCACCGAAGCCTTGGTTTGCAGGAAGCGCGGTGTGGCGCATATCCGTTGGACATCGGTTTGCCCGACGTCGTGGTCAGGGCCGTCGCGTGTCTGTTCTTGCGACCGAGACCGGCGAAGGTGCGATAACGCTCGAGCGAACGGATTCCTTCCGGGCGATTCGCAAGAATCGGCGTCCGGTGTGGCACGGCCGTCTCCAGGCTTCGCTACGCTTCGCCGTGACAAGCCCGGCCGTGAGCCATCAAACTTCCCAGCCGAGGGCGGCTGGGCCACGACCAGCGGAACCCCGCAACGTGTCAACGATTCCTGCAAGCAGCCTAGTGCTGCATTTCAGAAGTATCGCGACTACGTGCCCGAGCCGCGGCATTCATGCCGCGCGGCCGCGCCGGATGAATCCGGCGGCTCGGGCAGCGACAGTGTAGTGTGCGGTCCTGTCCATAGTCGCACGATTTGTGAAACGCGGTACTAGGGCAGGCCGCGTTCCCATTCGTCGATTGTCATGCGGGCAATGCGGCGGTCAGCGACCATCCGCTCGACGCTGGTGGGGTCCTTGAAGCCCTGGCCCGTGACCATGGCGACGACGCACTGGTCCTCGCCGATCAGGCCTTCGTCGACGGCCGTGATCACGCCGGCCAGGGCCGTCGCGCCGGCGGGCTCCGTGAAGATACCCTCTTCGGCGGCCAACCGCCGCTGCATCTCGTAGATCAGCTCGTCCGGAGGAAGCTGACCCGACCCACCGCACGCCCGCACCGCGCGGACCACGTCGTGACCGTCGTTGATGCTGCCCATCTGCAGGCCGCTCACCGTTGTGGTCGCACGGCAGGGCACGGCGTGATCAAGCTCGTCGCGGATCGGGCCCGCCGTCGTCGGGCACCCGGTGGGTTGGACGCAATGCACCTGGGGCGCACGTTCGATCTGTCCGGCGTCGGCGAGCTTCTCGAACGCGCGACAGACCGCGAGGGTCAACCCGCCGCCTCCTGCCTGGCAGAAGACATGGTCGATGTCCCCTTCGACTTGCTCGCGCAGTTCGTGGCCGATCGACTCGACCGCCGACATCGCCTCCGGGTTGAAGCGGTACGCCGAGATCGCGAGAAACACCTCCGGTCTCTCAGCGCGATGCGTCAGACCCGCCGCCACGCGCTCGTTGACCTCGGGGTCGTTGCCGAAGTCCTCGATTCGCGTCAGCGTCGCGTTGTGGGCGAGCATTTGGAGGAGCTTGCCTCGGGGCGCGGTGTCGACGATGGCCAACTCGCACCGGACGCCCGCCCGGGCGCAGTAGGTGCTCAGCGAGGCTCCGGCGTTTCCGCTGCTCGTGCCGATGGCGACACCCTTTGCGGTCTGGCGCATCCACGAGACGGCCGCACAGGCCCATCGGTCTTTGTAGGAACCGGTCGGCAGGAGGGAGTCCAGCTTGAAGTAGAGTCGTTCGAGGCCCAGCGAAGGTCCGATCCGCGCGCTGGGGACGAGGGGGGTGTCGCCTTCGCCGAGCGAGACGATGTGCTCGTCGTCGGGAGCGGTGAATCGATCTCGAAATCGCCAGAGACTCACGGGATCCACCTCGAACCGTCGTTTCCCCCGGACGACAGCATGCGCGTGCGAGGGCGGTGTCTGTCTCGGAGATCATCCTCGTTCATCGGTTGGGGGTCAAACCAAGGCGCGCTCGCGACTGACGGGCATCGGCCGAAGCGGCGGGCGTCGCCCGCGGTCGCGCTCCCGAGCTCTAGGGGCTCTCGGCGAGAGGATCACAGTTCCTCGGATGCCGATCGTTGGAGATGCTGTTGTTCGGAGAATGCATGTCCTATAATAAAGGGGTTCACACACCATCTGATTCACAGCATGCGAGCGATCATTCTATCTCTTTGGAGGGACCCTCATGCGGAGCCGAAACCTGCTGCGCCGTCGGAGAGCCTGCGGATTCACGCTGATCGAGTTGCTCGTCGTCGTGGCCATCATCGCGCTGTTGATCAGCATCCTTCTGCCGTCTTTGAGCAAGGCGCGCGCGCAGGCGCGGACCACGCTGTGTGCGACGCGTGTCGCGCAGATGACCAAGTCGATGCTCGTGTATGCCAACGATTACGACGGGCGGCCGCCCTTTACCGGGACCGGGGATGTCCCCAGCGATTGCGCGGACGACAAGGATGCCGTGGATTTGGAGTACTGGCTGACGCAGGAGCAGTGGATTGTTGCCAACAACCCGGAGAGCGATTGGCCCTCGCTGATCGACGACTGGCGAGACGGGTATGTCCCACGCAGCGGGCTCATGTTTTCGTACACGCGGTTCGAGAACCTCTACCGTTGTCCCGAGTTCGAGCGGCAGAACAATGGCGAGAAGACGCAGAACGTGTTCAACATCACACGCTCGATCCTCGGGCGAAAGTGGTGGGTGTCGCACCTGGATCCCGATATCCCCGATGACCTCAGGGATCACGAGCAGACACTGGGCGTGATGGGGGAGATCCTGCCGCTCAGCTCGATTCACGCCCCGGGGAAGCTGGAGATGATGTTCGACGAGCACTGGAAGTACCATGTGGCCGATTGCTACATGGAGTTCGAGAGGCTGGGCGGGGCGTGGCAGCGTTCGGATCCCGTCTTCTACGGGGCACAGAGTGAGATCGGCCGCTATCACGGTCAGCCCGTGCAGGGATGGGTGGCCCCGTTCCCCGACGAGAACGACCCCGAACTGCCGCCGGCGGGGGAGATCGTGGGTGCGGTGAAGCGGGGGAACGTGGGCTTCTACGACGGCCATGTCGCCCTCGAGCGAGACTTCCTGCCCGGGAAGAATGTCTACGAGGGCCTGCTAAACGCCGACCTGCGGAAGGCGATCATCGATTGGATCATCTCGCATCGGTTCTTTCAGCGCGGCAGGGCGGAGAACATCGACGAATTCGTACCGAGCTAATCCGTGAGCTATTCGACGTACCCGAGGTCGCGCAGCCGTTCGGTGACCTCGGCCATCTCCACCTCGCTCAGGGCGGGCGCGGGCGGGCCGGCCGGGATGCGCGTAGGTGTGGGGCTCGGCGGGCCGAATGTGAACCGGATGTCGTCGGCGAGCCACGGACGCATGACGCGGCCGTCCATGTCCTCGGGGATGGGAACATCCATCAAGGCAAGCGAGGTCGGCGCGACGTCGATGAGGCGGGCGTCGGTGCGTCGCTCGCCTTGGAGGGGGAAGCGATCGCCCCGCGCGATGCACATGCCCCATCGCGTGTGCTCGCCGCTCCGCGCGAAGACGGCGGTCTCGTCGACGTTGTCGATGATCGGTCCGCCGAGGTCATAGGTTGCCTTGTAGTCCTGCTCGAGGAGAAAGACGATGTCCGGCGCATCCTCGGCGTGCGGCCCCTCGTAGAGCTCCTCACGCCGCCAGACCGCCTGGCAAACGGGCTCGCCGTTGGCCGGGTCGCGCAGCGCCTCCAACTCCCCGATGATCTCGCTTCGTAGCCGCTCGTACTCCTCGCCGGCCTCGATCGTGCCGTGTCGCTGGCGACCGCGGAGGTGGATCACCACGCTGCCGCAGCACTCGCCGAAGTGGAATCCGTAGGCCTTCGTTCGTCCGGGCTCGAACGAGACGGGCTTGGGCGTGCTGAGCTGCGGCGTCAGGTACGGCCGCCATTGGATCGCCCGCGCATAATCCACGATGCCTTGGGGCAGCATCGCGCGGATGTAGCTCGTCGCCAGGGCGGTGGCCTGTTTCTTGATCGCGGCGCGTCGGTTGGCGCTGAGACGCGCCGCGCGCCGGGCCTTGCGTTCGGGCGTGTCGGGGAGGTCTCGCAACGGCGGAGGGACGGCGCGCTCGGCGGCGTCTTCCGCATGACTCGGGGTCAGCCATCCATGTTGAGCAAGCCACTGATTCACTCGAAATACCCGTGTCGCCTCCGGCCCGCCGCCGTGGTCGCTGACGAACATCATCGGGACGCTGCGCGGCACAATATCCATAAGCCGGCCGATCAGGCGGTCGACGTAGCGATACCCGGTCGTCACGGCCTCACCGAATGTCCGTCGCTCCCGGTCGGTGATGGGCAGATACGGTTCGTGAAAGAGCCAGAACAGGTGCTGCACGCCGTCGGTCGCGCCCACGACGTTGCAGTAGAAATCGAAGTCCATCCGCGCGAGGTCGTTCACGAGGACGTCGCACTCCTTGCGGAGCTCGCGGAGATAGGCCTCCCTGTTCTGCTCGAGGCTGTACCATCCCCAGGGGATGTTGGCATCGCGACGTTTCTCGGCCCAGTGGTCCATGAGGCGGCTTTGGGCCTCGGGCTCGCGCGGCCAGAAGCGTTTCGGGTCGTATCGTTCGGGCGAGGGGAAGCCCGTCTGCATGTAGCCGTTGATCTCCCAGGCGGGGTAGCAGCAGCGGACCTGACGGGCGATAACGCGCCGGCCGACGCGGCTCAGGACGTCGAAGATGGTCTGCCCGGCAATCGCATGGGAATCAATGGGGACGAGCTGCGGCTGGGGCAGGTCGAAGGGTCGGATCTCACCGAAGCCGTATAAGCCGAGCTTGCCCGGGTTCTTGCCCGTGAAGCAGACCTGCCACGCAGGCGAGGTCGTCGGGGGGATGGTGCTCTCCAGCGGACCGGACGTGCTCTCGCGGAGCAGCTCGGCGACATTGGGGAGCCGGCCCGCGTCGGCCCAGGCGCTGAGCTGCTTGAACGGGATGCCGTCCAATCCGATCAGCAAGAAGCGGTTGTCTTTTCGATCGCGCCAGGGGTAGCTCATCACGCGCACTGCTTGCGTTTGGGTTGTGGTACCGGCGGTCCGATCCGCCGGGATCGGTCCCTCCCTGGTGATGTTATCGGCTGATCGGATAGGGCCCGCCACGGTAAAACGACTCGAAAAGCGACTGCATTGAGCCGTCGTAGACCGCCCGCTTGATGTGGGCCCATGTGAGCTGATCCCCAACGCAGTAATAGAGATACGTCGTTCCGTGCACCTCGACGATGGCGGGATCGGAGGCGTTCGTGCCGTCCTCGTCGTCGTCCGGGGCCACGACGGGATTGGACGGGCTGAGCTCCCATGTCTTGAGGTCCTTCGACCGGACGATGAAGGTCTCGAAGTAGTAGTGCCTCGGCGGGTCGCGCTCGAGATACATCATGTAGTAATGATCGCCCGCGTGGCGGATGCACGGGCAGGCCGTGTAGCGGTTCGTGCCGAAGACGTGCGGGAGCTTCGTCCACGTCTCGAGGTCCTTCGAGGTCGCGAACTTCACGCTGAAGGCCGGGTACGTGCCGTCGCTGGTCTCATAGGCCATCACGAAACCGTCGGGGCCGGCGCAGACCGAGCTGTTGAACAGGTGCTCGTTCTCTTGCTCGATAACGAGCTTCTTGTCCCAGGTCTCGAGGTCCGTCGACTTGAACATCGTGACGTCGTTCCAGGTGTCGTTCTGCCAACGCGAGGCGAAGGCGTAGAACGTGTCGTTGTGGACGATCGCGCATGCCAGGCCATAGCCCTGGGCGAACCGGGCGAGCTGCTTGCCGGACTCGACGTCGGTCAGCGTGAGGTAGTACTCCTCGATGTCGCCCTTTCCGCCGGGCCGATGGCAATGCATCAGCGCGAGCCGATCCTTCCAAACGACGGGGGCGACCTCGCACATGTCCCGCATCAGCAGGTCGTCGTCGTGGAGGACCGGTGCGGTTCGCATCGGCGGGGCCGGCGGCATCAGGCGGTAGAACGTTTCGGTCGGCCAATAGGGGACCTTGGTGAAGCCCTTGGGGATCGGCTGCTGAAACTGC
>CAZKCX010000372.1:0-7025 GCA_964550865.1 uncultured Planctomycetales bacterium | reverse complement strand
CTTCCGATCTCACGTCGGGTAGAAGGCAGATCCGTTGGCCTGCGTTCAATAGCCCCCGAGCACAACAGGCCACGCAGAGATCGAACGCGTTGCCGAAGACGATCCACTCGTCGACCCCAAGCGCCCGGACGAGGCGCTCGGCGTTGCCGTTGTCCTGAAACATGTCGAACGCCCGCCGCGCGGCGTTCACCTTCGGGTCGCCGTAGGCACGCTTGGCGAGGTAGAAGCGCCGATACTCCGAGAGCTGATCCTCCCACGCCCGGTCGTCGCCGTCGAGCGGTACGAAGAGCGTGTCGGGCGGTTCCCCCGGCTGGGGCATCCGTCCCGAACAACAGGTGGTGAACACCATGGGAGCGCCGATCGACTCGGCGACGGCGTGCAGCCGGTGGATCGCCTCCGCCAGCGGCTGCACCCGCGGCCGGAGCGACAACCCGTCGCCCGTTTCGTTCCGCTCGAGACAGTCTACGTCGAAGAAGCCGAGCCGTCCGCTCATTCCGTTCCCTCCAGGCTGATCATCCACACCCCGCGGTAGTCAATCGGAAGGAAGCGTTCGTGAAACTCGCGGAGCCGAGCCGCAGGATCCAGGGCACGGAACCGATCAGGATACAGCCACTTGGCCAGTTGCTGCAGCGCGGCAAAGTTCATCGTGTGCATGCAGAAGCCGTGGAAGATCCCATAGACGCGACCCGTCTTGACCGCCTTCAGATCCGACCAGCCCGGCCGCGTCGTAAAGGCGCGAAGGCGCCGCTCTGCCTCGTCGGCGCTCGTTCCATATCCCAGATGCATGCTGTCGGGCGTGGCGGGCCAACAGGCGCCTGTGATCACGATCACGTCCGGGTCGGCCTTCAGGAGCTGCTCCGGGTGAATCGAGGCCATCGGCGGGCCCAAACCGGCGGTGACGTTCCGACAACCCAAACGCTCCATCACCAATCCCCACCCCGTGGTTTGCCCTCCACGGAGGTGGCCGAAGCTGTGACCGTATTCCTTCACCCCCTTGTACCCGCACTCCATGTAGATCGACGGAGGTGATCGCGGCGGCTCGGCCAGCCCCGAGGTGACCTCGTCGAGACGGGCCTCGACGAAGTCGACCACCTCCTCGGCCCGCTCCTCCAGACCGAGGGCCTCGCCCAAGAGCAGAATGCTTCGCTGGGGCCCCTCGAACGGCGCACGCGAGAAATCGAGGTACAGCAGCGGCAGCCCCGCGCGATCCATCCGGTCGAGACACTTGTAACCCCGCTCGAGCATGAACCGGTCGACAATGACCAGATCCGGCCGGAAGGCGAGCATGCTCTCGGCGTCGACCGCGTCGGCGTAGATCGAACCGACCTCCGGCAGTTCGGCCAGAGAGGGAAACCGCTCGGTGTAGACGCGATAGGCATCGTGGTCGGACTGACGGAGGTCGGGTCCCCAGGCGATAAGCTTCCGCGGGAGGTCCTCTCGGAGCAACAGGGCGAGTTCGTAGACGTCGCGTCCGCGGACCAGGACGATCCGCTCGACGGGCTGCTGCACCGTGACCTCGCGCCCGGCCAGATCGGTAAGGATCACGGACCGACGATTGCCTTGCCCGTCCGCAGCCGTCACGGCTTCGTCCCGGACAGTTCGCTTCCACAGCAGGCCGATGCCGAGCACCGCCAACGCCGCCAGCAGCGCGAACGTGATGATCCATTGCGCGGGCTTGCTCGTGGTCTTCTCCGTCGCCTGCGTCTTACTACTGGCACCGGCGAAGGACCTCACGCCGGCCACGAAACGGTTCTCGCCGGCGATAAGCTACCGGCGGCACGGGACCTCAGAGGACTCGGGCGTGCGCGGGCCCGGGCAGGACCTTCGGATAAGGAGAACCGAATCGCGATGACCGTCTGGTACGCGGTCACCGTCCTGCGAGTATAGGCCATGGCCTGGCACGGGACAAACCATGCACGACGACAAAGATTCCTGCCCTCTATAGAGATTCCCAAGCCGATCTCCACTGCAGAGAGCGATCTGACGGGGTTGGGGGCCGGCGCATCGCGCGGTATCCTGTCGTGCCCTGCGAAGAGAACGTCAACATGCCTACGCAAAAAGAGAGAGAGCCATGCATCGGTTCGTATCCACGATCGTCCTCTTATGCCTGACGATCGCATCCGGCGCCCGCGCGGGAGAGCGCAAGGCGGAGTGGCCCCCGACCGGCACGATCGAATGGACCTGCACGTACGACGGCAGCGTCGTGCCGGAGAAGGCCTACCCGTACTGGCGAGGCAGCCGGGGCGCGGACACCGACTGCGTCAGCGAAGACGGCGTCCTGCGGATCCGCGACCGGTCCAGCAAGCACCGCTCGCTGCATTGCTACTCGCATCCGTGGTACGTGGACCCCGAGCACGGGGCCGTCGTCGAGGCGCGCGTCAAGGTCGTCGCCAACGACGCCCGGTCCGGCGTCTGCCTCATGGGAGCCGACGGCGTCCACGAGGTGGGAATCACGCTCTTTCCGGATCAGATCACCATACGCGGAACCGAGCCCAACTACGTCATGGATACCACCGACGGGTTCCACGTCTATCGCCTGGCCCTTAAGGAAGACGACTACCACGTCTGGGTCGACGGCAAGCTCGTCATCGACGGGAGCGGCAAGCACACACACCCGGCGCATCGCGGCCGAAACATCACGACGTTCGGGTCGATCAGCAGCAAGGCCAAATCCGAAGCCCTGTGGGACTACGTCCGCTACGCGGTCTATGGTCGAAGGCCGGCTCCGCCCCGGCTCGCCGGCGCCAAGGACGTGGTCATCTACAAGAAGGAAGGCGTCTACGCCTGCTTCCCTTCGCTGCGGATGCTGAAGGACGGCACGCTGGTGACGAGCTTCGGCACACGTGTGCGACGCTCGCACATCGACCCCACGGGCGGCAGCGCGAGGTACATCTCCACGGACGGAGGTCGCACGTGGAAGCCTTTCCAGGGCAAGCTCCCTTACACCGATGACTACCTCTGCAATGACGGCAGCCTGGCCTTCGCCCGCGCCTACGGCTGGCGACAGGTTCCCGAATCCCGTCGCGAGGAGTTCGCCAAGAAGGGCATCACCGTTCGCTCGGTCAAGCCCGGCGTCGTCGCGTATCTCCAGGGCGCCTATGCCCGCCGCAGCACGGACTTTGGCCGAACGTGGAAGAAGTGGGAGCTCGACCTGCCGCCGCATCAATCCCTGATGAACTTCAACAGCAGCCAGGCGCTTCGAATGCGGTGTGGCGTGCTCCTCTGCGCGCCCTACGGCAAGCTCAAGGGCGACGAGAAGGGCCGCACGTTTGTCCTCCGCAGCGCCGACCACGGGCAGAGCTGGACCTTCGGCCCGCTCGCCAAGGACCCGACCGGCAAGGCACGGCTCAACGAATGCGCGCTGGTGGAGAACCATCGCGGCGACGTCATCGCCATGGCCCGCTCGGAGCCGCCGGAGGGCGGACATCTCTTTCATGCGATCAGCAAGGACACGGGCAAGACGTGGTCGACCGCCCGACGCACGAAGCTCTGGGGGTACCCCGCCAACCTGATCCGGCTACACGACGACCGGATCCTCTGCACCTACGGCTACCGCAGGCCTCCCATGGGCGTTCGGGCGGTGCGCAGCAGCGACGGCGGACACACCTGGGACACCGACAACATCATCGTGCTGCGGAACGACCACTTCGGGGCCGGCGGGGATCTCGGCTATCCCATCAGCGTCGAGATCGAACCGGGCAAGATCTTCACGATCTACTACATCACGCTCCGCGACGGCGTCACCCACATCGCCGGAACCCACTGGACGGTGCCGTAACCGCGAGGCTTGCCGCCGTCGCACGCTGCTCCGGCGCAGAAGAACCGGGCGGGAAGGACCCACGTATGCCGCGGATCCTCCGGGCCGGTGGACTGTCGGGATTGCCCGATGCGTGCTGCCGCCCTAGTCGACGAAGTAGGACACCTGATTCGGGTCCGGACCGAACACGCCGAAGCGAACGCGCTTGTTCGTCTCCAGCTCGCCTCGTGGGAACTCGACGAAGAACTGCTCGTTGTCGGCGTCCGGGAACGTAAAGCGGAAGCTCACGTTGTTCTCGGCGTTGGTCGTGATGTCGTCGACGGCCACCGACGTGCTGCCCCGGGACTCCGCGGGGATGGTCGTGCTGCCATCATCCGTCGTGATGTCCACGCCGGTGTCGGAGCCGTCCCGATCCGGATACGTCATCCGCACGCGAACGCCGCCGTCCGCCTGAAAGTTGTACACCGAGATGAAGACGGAATTGACGGTCGTGTTCGTATCGTCCGTCGTACCGCCCGGGTTCAGGAAACCGCAGCCGCTGACGAAGACCAGCAGCGACGGCACGGCCGCTACCCACAGGAAACGTCTGCTCACCACTGTCATGTCTGCCTCCCTATTCGTCGTTGAGTATGGCGTTGAGCTTGGCGAGCGCCTCGTGCTCGATCTGCCGTACTCGTTCTCTTGTGAGCCCGATTTCCTCGCCAACCTGCTTGAGCGTCTTCGGCTCGGAGTCCTCCAACCCGAAGCGCAAACGCAGGATCCGCGCCTCCCGTTCGTCGATCTGATCGAGAAGCTTTTGAATCGTATCCGTCTCCGCCGCGGAGAAGAGCGCCGATTCGGGAGCGGGCGTCTTCTCGTCGGCCAGCATCTCGCTCAGCGTGAATTCCTGATTGCCTGAGCTGGTCTGCGTCGGCGAGCTAAAAGCCTTCACCGCCCGGCGGATGATGCGAACCTTCCGCTCGGGCATCTTCATGTACTCGGCCATCTCCTCCAGTGTGGGCTGTCTGCCCAGCTTCTCCTCCAGCTCCACCGAGGACTGCTTCCACTTGGCGATCATCTCGACCATGTAGGCGGGAATGTGAATCGGCTGCACCGAGTTGATCAGCGCACGCTTGATCGCCTGCTTGATCCACCATGACGCGTACGTGCTGAATCGACTGCCCTGCTCCGGATCGAATCCCTCCACCGCCCGAAGCAACCCGAGATTCCCCTCTTCGATGATGTCGGCCAGGGGCAAGCCACGGTTGCCGTAGTTCTTGGCGATGTTGACGACCAGACGAAGATTGCTGCGGACCATCTGGTCCCGCGCCTCGTTGGCGTCCGACTCTAACCGCTCCTTCTCGACGATGTTGATCTCCTGCTCTCGGAACCGCGCGTCGGCGTCCTGTGCGGCGCGGATTCGATAGGCGAGTTCCTTCTCCTGGTCGGCGGTCAGGAGGGGCACCTCGTTGATCTGCTTCAGGTATACCTGTAGTCCGGATTCAACCGCGATGACTGCAACTCCTTTTGCTTAGCGGCGCGTTCATGATGGATTCGGACCATCACGGTCACCGTTCCGCATGAACCCCATTTCCCCTCGTCCGCGTCGACACGAACACCACGACGTCCGGCGCGGGATCGTGATTCTGCTGCCGTTGGTTTCGGAAGACGGATGGCCGAGACGTGTCGACCTTGCCGTGCCTACTCGTCCTTCTTCTCCGCCTCGGGCGATTCCGTGGACTCCGACTCGGATGGAGCCGCCTCAGGAGACCCAGCCTCGGAACCACCCTCGACGTCTTGCCCTTCCTTGGATGCCTCATCCGACTCCGCGTCGGCCTCCGCGTCCGTACGGGCCGTCGGCTGGATGAAGAGCGGCTCGCCGAACACCGCCGAGTCGCCGCCGGGGCCGACCAGACCACCGCGCCGCGGCTTCGACTTCGCCGGCTCTGCCCGCTGCCCTTCCTCCTCACCCGAAGCGGCCGCCCACTCCGCGCGCTTCTTGCTCAGGCCGATCTTCCGCTCGTTGATGTCCACGCGCAGGATCTTGACCTCAACCTCGTCGCCGATGTTCACCTCGGAATGCGGATCATCCACCTTGTGATCCGCCAGCTCGCTGACGTGCAGCAAGCCCTCCAGATCCGGCTCGAGCTCGACGAACACACCGAAGTTGGTGATCTTGGTGACGCTGCCCTTGACGATCATGCCGGACTGGTACTTCTCCGGCACGGCCCGCAGCCAGGGATCTTCTGTGAGTTGCTTGAGACCCAAGGCCACCCGCATCTTCTCCTGATCCACGGACAACACGACGCAGCGAACCATATCCCCCTTCTTCAGGACCTCGTTCGGGTGGCTGATCTTCTTGGTCCAGCTCATGTCGGACACGTGCAGCAGGCCGTCGATCCCCTCCTCGATCTCGATGAACGCACCGTAGTTGGCGAGGTTCCGCACGCGACCTTCGATGATGGTGTTCGGCGGATACTTCTCGGCCACACGCTCCCAGGGGTTCGTCTCGGTCTGCTTCATGCCGAGCGAGATCTCCTGCTTGTCCTTGTCGATGTCGAGAACGACCACCTCGATCTCGTCGCCGACCTTGATCATCTCCGACGGGTGGTTGATGCGGCGGGTCCAGGACATCTCGCTGATGTGCACCAGGCCTTCCACGCCGGGCTCGAGCTTGACGAAGGCCCCGTAATTCATGATGTTGACGACCTCGCCCTTGACCTTCGTGTTGATGGGATAGCGCTGCTCGATCGACTCCCACGGATTGTCCGTGAGCTGCTTGAGGCCCAGCGCGATCTTCTCCTTCTCCGTATCCACGTTGAGGATCTTGATCTCGACCTCCTGGTCGATGCCGAGCACGTCGCTCGGGTGACCGACGCGATCCCAACTCATATCCGTGATGTGCAGCAGGCCGTCGATGCCGCCGAGGTCGATGAACGCCCCAAAGTCAGCGAGGTTCTTGACAATGCCCTTGCGGACCTGACCCACCTCGATCTCCTTGAGGAGGGCGGCCTTCTGGGCGGCCCGTTCCTCCTCGATGAGCTTTCGTCGACTGATGACGATGTTGCGGCGGTCGGCGTCGATCTTGAGGATCTTGGCGTCGATCTCCTTGCCGATGTACTCCCCGACGTCCGCGGGACGACGCGTGTCCACCTGGCTCGCCGGCAGGAAGACCGGCACGCCGATATCCACAAGCAATCCGCCCTTGATCTTCCGTGTCACCTTGCCCGTGACGACGTCGCCCTCCTTGCTCGTTTCGATGATGCGCTGCCAGTTCAGGATCCGATCG
>CAZKCX010000371.1:0-7040 GCA_964550865.1 uncultured Planctomycetales bacterium | reverse complement strand
CCGTGCGAACCGGCTTCGTGGAAAAGAGCCTCACGATGCCGGACGGCGCGACGCGGCACTACGTCGTCTTCGTCCCGCACGACTACACGGCCCAGAAGGCGTGGCCTTGCATCCTGTTCCTCCACGGCGCGGGCGAGCGCGGTACGGACAACGAGGCGCAGGTCCGCGTCGGCATCGGCAAGGCGATCCGCGATCGCGAGGAGACCTTCGGCTTCGTCACGGTCTTACCGCAGTGTGCGCCCGAGCCGAGGTGGTGGACGTCCAAGTCGGAGAAGGCCTACGCGATGGCGTGCCTGGCCCGAACGGAGAAGGAATACCGAATCGACCCGAAGCGAGTTTACCTGACGGGGCTGAGCATGGGCGGCTTCGGCACGTGGGCGTTGGCGGAGGACCATCCGCAGAGGTGGGCGGCCATCGTACCTATCTGCGGCAAGGGCGACCCCGGAAAGGTCGAGGCGTTCGCGCATATCCCCTGCTGGTGCTTTCACGGCGCGGAGGACGGCACCGTCCCGCCGAAGCACTCCCGGGAGATGGTGCAGGCGTTGAAGGAGGCCGGAGCGCGGCCTCGCTATACGGAATACCCCGGCGTCGGTCACAACAGTTGGGACCGCGCCTACGGGTCCGACGAGTTGTATGCGTGGTTGCTGCAGCACGATCTGAATTGAGGACGGCTTCGCGCGGGTCGAACACCTTACCGCTCCTCTTGGCTGGGCGGAGTGTTGTGGCCCAGCCGCCCACGGCTGGGCGATCCTAGGACGCACGGCCGGTGGCGGCCGTGCCACGTTCAGCGAGGCTTGTTGCAGGTTGACTGGCGTCGAACAAACCAAGGAAACGAGACACATCTGGCGATCATGAAGGAGTGCAAACGATGAATCCCAGACGCATTGCGACGACAATCGTGACGACGGGCCTCCTTGCGGTCCTGTGGCCCGCCCAGCCCGCAACGGCCATGACGGAGGAAGAGCTTCGTAAGCTCTACCTCGACGTCGTCGAGCTGACGGTCGATGTCTTCGAGCCCATCTGGAACGAGGACGGGGACGTCCCGCGCGGCGGGCGGTATGACTTCCGCAAGTACGATACGTGGGGCCGACCGTGGTACGACAACGTCATCACCGTGCCGGGCACGGGACAGGTCATCTACTGCTATTCCGTCTTACTGAACGAGACGGACAAGGAGGTCTTCGGCGAGCGCAAGCTCACGCGCGAGCAGATGCTCGAGCGCTGCATCAAGAGCCTTCGCTGGTGCTGCCTGACCAGCGCGTACGTCGAGGACCCCTATCCCTTCCACCCGGTCAAGGACGCGCACGGATTCTACGAGGGCAAGCAGTGGCGGCGCAAGCTCGGCTATCGTGCGGACGAGGTCGGCTGGCTGACCGTCGCCGCGGCCCGTCTCTGGGACAAGCTCGACGACGAGACGAAGAAGCTCGTCGAGCAGGTCATGATCGGCGGGGCGCAGCCGGAGTGGCTCGTCCGAAGCTGGCGGGGCGGCGGTCAGGGCGGCAACCACGACGTCGTGAAGCAGGACCTGTCCAGCACGATCGGGGCGGCCTACCTCTTCCCGAAGCGGGACGACCACGACAAATACATGGACATCATCCGCGGCAACGGCATCAATCTGGTCGCGACCCTGCACGATCAGGCGTGCAAGACCAAGGTCGAGGGCAAGAGCGTCGCGGACTGGTCGGCCGAGAGCGTGGAACTGTACCGAAAACAGTCCAAGCGCCCCGACTGGCGGCAAGTCTGGAACCTCTACCCGGACTACTCGAGCGATCACCACGGGTGGTGCCAGGTCTGGTACGGCTGCGACCTGATCTTTGAAGGCCGCATGTACATCGAGATGCTCAGCCACGTCTACGACAAGCCCGTGCCGGAGATGTACACCTATGCCGGCAACGGGTTCGACGGCGTGCTCGATTGGGTCAAGACGACGTGCCTGCCTGAAGGCGAGCCCGCGAGCATCCACGGCATGGAGTACGACGCGTACTACGGCTCGGGGCTGTTGGCCTATTGCTACGGGTCCGTCATCCGGAAGGATCCCGTGGCCGCCGCGCTCGAAGAACGTGCCGCGAAGCTCTTGACCAAGCACGCCCACGCGGTGCGCCTCTACGACTACCATCGCAACACCTACGCCAAGGCCGCCACGTGTTACCTGCTTCACAAGATCCACGGCGGTCGGGCCAAGCCCCTATCCCAAGACAAGGCGTGGGAGGCGCTCGCGGGGAATTGGCACTACCGCTGGCAGCAAGCGCTCGTGCACCGATCGAGGAACAAGTGGGCGTCGTGGACGTGGGGGACGATCTCGGCCCGCGGCGGGCGGATGGCCGGTTTCATCGTGCCCGCCCACGACGGACAGCCCGGCGAGGAGCCCTTTATCTACACGCTCGAGAACTCGCTCATCGGCACCAGGGGCGTCCGATGGAAGGGTAAGGCCCCGGCGAAGTTCCGCCCCGACGTCGCCTATCGGCATCGGTGCGGCGACGACGGGCTGAGCACGGCCGGCACGGTGACCGAGCCGGGCTTGGACCGGAACTACGCCTTCTTTGCCTTTAACGAGGGGCCGTGCGTGCTGTTCACGCAGTTCCGCGCGCGGCAGGCCTGCCAGATGAACTTCCAGGGGATCCCGGCGTTCTTCTACGTGCGACCGAAGCTGACGTCCGGTCGAACGATGTGGGACGCCACCGGGACGCACCCGCTCGAGACCAACGCCACGCGCAACTCGAATTGGTGGTGCGTGGCCGATCGGCTCGGGATGGCGACCGTCGGCGGGAGCGACGTGCTCCGGATCAAGCGCGTCGTCGGCAAAAACTGGGCGCGGACGGAGGCATACAAGGACAAGGCGGACGCCATCTACACGAGCACGATCGACCGGACGGACGTCGCTGCCGATGCACTCGCTGTGGATCTGGTCTCCGCCTACTACACCGAAACGCCGCACGAGAAGGTCGCCGCGGCCTCCGAGGCCCTGGCCCAGGGTGTGCTCGACCTGCCGGTGGGCTGGAAGGGCGCGATCGTCCCCGACGCGGAGTGCGCCGGTCGACGCTACCTCGCCGTGGCGAACTTCTTCGGCAAGGAGGAGTCGGCTGAGGTCTCGCTCTCGTTCGGGGAGGGCGCCCCGATCCTCTCGACGTGGACGAACGTCCTCGGAGTGTCGGGCGGGACCACGCTATCCCTCGAACCGCTGGAGAGCCATGGCGAGGCGATCGATCTCTATCTGGAGTTGCCCGTGGGGCGATCTGCCCGGGCGATGCGCGCCTCGGGGTCACGACTCCTGGTTCAGCCGGCCAAGGAGGGCGCGATGACGGCCCGTTTGCGTTACGTCTCGGCCGCAGGCAAGGCCTATGAGCTGAAGGCACAGAACGCGAAGGTCGTGCGGCAAGATCCGGCAACGGGCGTCACCGAGCTGGAGATCGCAGGGCCGGCGTGCATCGACATCGTCCCCGTTCGTCAGGCGGACCGGACGGCCCCGGCCGTCGAGATTACCGATATCCGCCACCGGGTCGACGGGCAGGTCGAGGTCGCCGTGATGGCCGAGGACGCCAGCGGCATCGCGTCGGTCGATCTGTACTGTGACGGCAAGAAGCTCCCGCGTCAGCCGGCGGGCGAGTACGTCTGGGTCCACATGCCCGGCGGCGGCGCGCATACGTTCTGGGCCGTCGCGACGGACAACTCGGATCATCACAACAAGCGGACGAGCTTCAAGCGGACGATTACCGTCCACCGTGACCATGCGAGACCCTAAGCTGCTTGCAGCACAGATCGAGCACTGTGGCACGGCCGCCTCCAGGCTTCGCTACGCTTCGCCGTGACAAGCCCGGCGGTGCACCGTTGAAAGGCCCCGGCCGAGGGCGGCTGGGCCACAGCAGGCATGGCTGCTCGACCGCCCAGACATTGCTGCGAACAGCTCGATACCACGAAAAGGGGCCGCTCGTCCGGCGAGCGGCCCATAGATCGCACTTCCTCACTCGTGAATGAGATTACGACTTCTGTTTTGCGCGGGATCGGTTCGTGCCGAGCTTGATCCACCCCGCCAGGGCGGCCGCGAACATCAGCAGCGGCGGTCCCATCGGCGCCATGCAGGGGGCGCTGCCGTTGCCGCCACCTCCGACGATCTCACCGGCCACGGAGGGGGTGTTCACCGTCGTCGTCGCGATCACCTGCTGACCGGAGGCATCCTTCACCGTCACGCTGTATTGGGTGGACGTGTTGGGCGTGACGGTAATGCTTTCGGTGGTCTCGCCCGTGCTCCACTTGTACGTGTACGGCGATACGCCCCCGGAGGCGGAGACCGTCAACGCGCTGCTCCCGCCTTCCTGAACGGTCTGCGGATCGGCCGTAATGCTCGCCGATAGCTTGCTTGTGGTTACCGTGATCTTGATTGACCCGGTGGCCGTCGCGTTGATCGAATCGGTCACCGTCACGTGGTAGGTGGTGGTGACCTTGGGTTGCGCGATGAAGCTCGGTCGCGTGTAGCCCCAATCCCATTCGTACTTATACGGGCCGGACCCTCCCGAGGCCGCCGCGGTGACGAGCGCGCTTGCGCCGGGCGAGACGGTGGTTCGGTCGGCCGTGACGCTCACGCTGAGCGACGAGCCGCTCGTCCCGCCGGAGGTATACACCCCCACGACGCTGGTGGTCTGGCCGTCCGTGACGCTCGCCGACTTGGCGTTCGGCGTCGAGTAGTCCTCCAGCGCCCCGAACGAGACCTGGTAGGTGCCCACCGCGACCGTCCCGGACCAACTGCCCACGCCCTTGTAGTTGCCGTCGACGTAGATCCCGCCCTGGACGGCCTCACCGTCCTCGTCCTCGGTTCGGATCGAGAGCGTTCCCGACCCGCCACCGGCGCCGGTCTCCGTCGCGGTGTAGTTCTGCATGGTGATGCTGGCCGTGACGTTGTTGAACGTCATGTTGGCCGGACCGAAGGTGTAGCCCGTCTTGGTCGGCGTGATCGTCCCCGACCAGCCGTAGCGAATGGGAATGCGGTAGTAGCCGTCGGTGTCGGTGATGTCCCAGCCGCCGTCCTGGTCCTCGTTGACGTTGACGCTGGCCACGCCCTGACCGTCGGACGTCCGGATGTACCCGCTGATGCTCAGCGGATCGATCAGATTGATCGTGAACGTCATCGTCGCCCCGGTCGCGCTGATGTTCTGCACGCCGAGGCCGAGCGGCGTGCCGCCGTGCCCCTGCGTGCTCGGTGTGGTCGTGTTGTTGAAGGTCGTGGCGGTGCCCTGGCGCCAGTAGTCGTCGTCATTGCCGCGGTTCTCGCCCTGGGCGAGGTGCTGCGTCTCGCTGGCCTCCTTGAGGGCGACCATGTAGTGGGTCTCGTCGTCGTTGTCCGTCTTGGTGTCGTCGACGTGCCAGATGAGGAGGCCTCGGTCGGCGCCGGGCAGTCCGGCGTCAAATCCCGATCCCTGGCGGTTCTCGATCAGGAAGTACTCGTTCGCGGGAAAGGCCCCCTGCAGCTTGTAGGCCTGCGCGTTGGTCGCCAGCTGCCCGACGTTGTACGTTCCCGCCGTCGAGACGACCGTCGGCGAGATCCAATCGAGCTTCATCTTGCACCACGCGCACATGTGGGCGGGCGTCTTCCCGTCGCCGCCGTTCCAGGCGCCGCCCGCCATCAGGCAGAAATCCCCCGCGCCCTCGCTGCTGCCGTCTCGGTCTTAGGGGTCCGGAAGCCCGAAGTGGTGGCCCAGTTCGTGGCAGGGAACGCCGATGCGAACGATCCCACCGCCGCCATCCCGAATGGCCGGCACGGTGACGTACGGCTGCAGCACGACGCCGTCATAGGTCACGGGACTGCCGAGCTGCCACTTGTGCGACCAGATCGCGTCCGGGTCGGTACCGATCTCCTCTCCCACGCCGGCATGGACGACGGTCAAGCAGTCCACATAGCCGTCGCCGTTGGCGTCCATCGTGCTGAAGTCGAACCCCCGGGTTTCCAGCTTCGCCAGCGCTTCCTGCACCATCAAGGCCGGCCGGAGGTCCTCCCCCCAGGCATCGTTCTGGCCGTAGTATGCGTAGCCGTTGTCCAGCGTGACGGCGTTCACCACGGTCGACTCGAGCGTCAGTGCGTCGTAGGAGATCTCCTTGTAGTAGTCCTTGATGGAGCCGTTGGCGCCGTCGGTGTTGTATCCCTCTTCGTTGCATAGGTCGTCGAACTCGTTCGTCGTCTGGGTGATGGTCTTGTCCGTGAAGTTGACGAGGATGACGAGGTTCTTGACGACGCCGCTCACGCCCGAGCGTTGGGGCGAGCTGCGGGCCGGCTGTTTGCCGGCCGCGCGCCGGGCGACGGCCATGCTCATCCGTTCGGCGGAGGCGTTAAAGAGGAACTCGAGCCCGCTGACGTCGTCCTCCCCCACCACGAGGGGGCTCGGGGAGGCCTGCCCCTCGGCCTCCACGGCATAGACCCATTGCCCGCTCTCGGGACTTTTGGTGATCAACCGACCTTGGGCGTCCTCGTACCAGTGGCCGAACTCGTCGCCCTTCGGCACGACCAGGATCTCTTCGCCGCCAGGCTGGCTGAGCGTAACCGTCCCCGGTTTCGCCGAAACGGCCAGGGTTGCCTCGCAGGGCCAGAAGGTCACGACGAAGAGGGCGAGGCTCGTCAGGGCGACAGCATGCCGCCTCCCGCGTGCCACACCGAAGATCGCTGCACTCGAGCGGGGGGAAGAAGTCGTTCCGCGGTTCATGGTCAAGTACCTCGTCAACGAATCCAAGACCCGTCTGCCCTTTCGGGCGGACCGGACGGTATCTCTCGGCCCCATGGACGTTGTTTCCGTGCCGAGCTTCCGGCGCGCAGGGGACGTCCGGCCATCCTTGATTTCGGCCCTGGGTAGGCGTGGGTGGATATCGGAAACGAGATTTTGGGCGATCCCGGGCCTGGGTGTGCCGAAAGGCCCTTGCCGGCGATGAGGGGGCGGAAAGCAGGTCCGATAATATCCGGCGGGTCGATCGGCCAGCACACGACGTTGTGAGACGCAGACAACGCGGTAGAATCTGACGGTTCGGTCGGTGACGGCCGCGCGCCGACCCTCATCCGTGGC
>CAZKCX010000370.1:0-7047 GCA_964550865.1 uncultured Planctomycetales bacterium | reverse complement strand
GTTGCGCCGGATCACTGGAGAGGTCCCGCGTCGCTGGATTCTGAGGGAGGCGTCCTTCAAGAACCACCGGGTCAAGCTACAACTCGACTACACCCACATCACCGACGCGCCCGTCGCCACGACGGTCGGAAACTGGTTTCAGAACAACGAGATCGACATGATTCGTATGGCGTTTCAGGTGGCGTTCTAGCCCAGCCCTGGCGGGTTGCACGGATGGCTGAACAACTGATCGCTCGTGCTCCCTGTGGCCCAGCCGCCCTCGGCTGGGGAGTCCGACAGCTCCTGGCCGGGGGCCGCCGTGACCCACTGCTCAGACTTCCTTCGCAGTGGCTTCGCCTATCGACTCGTGTTGCCCCCGCTGCCGCGGGTCAATCGAACTTCACCTTGGCGATGTAGATGCTCGTCTTGCCCTCGTGGCTGGCGTAGTAGCTGATCCAGAGCAGGCCGTCCCTCCACACCAACCCCGGATAGCTCGTGTCGCCGCCGGACGGCAACGTCATGAACTCGCGGAGCGTGCCCTTGTCCGGGTCGATCCAACACAGGGCGGTGCGGACCTTCGGCTTGTACAGTCGAACGGCCGCAACGAACCGCCCGTCCGGCAGGCGGATCATGTTCGGCCCGCCGATCGGGACGCCCAGGTCCTTCCACGTCCACTCCTTGTACGGCGGTTTGGCCTGACCGATCATCCCCGTCCCACCACGACGCAGGAGACACAGGCATCGTCCGTCCTTCAGGAACAGCAGCTTCGTCTCGTTGGGGTACTTCTCGGTCAGCAGCTTGCTGACGTGCGTGTCCCACTGCTTGCCGTCCTTGCTCGTGTAGAGTCGGATGAAGCGGTCCTTGTCGTCGGTCGAGTAGCCGATGCCGTACGCCGTGTCGCCGTGCCAGGTGATCCGCCAGAGCCAGACGTTCTTGTCGGCCACAGGGGTCCCCTCGCTCCACGTGCGGCCGTCCTGTGAGAACCACACCATCGACTGGAACGTCCGCTGTTTGTTCTTGCCGTACACCGCGGCCGCGCCGGAGAGCATCAGCTTGCCGTCGGGCGTGGCGGTGATCTGCGCGTCGCGGAGGTCCTTGCCGGGAAGTGTCACGAGGGCGAGCGGCCACCAGCGTCGGCCGTCCTTGCTGGTCAGCACGCGGAGGTTCCCCTCGGGCGAGACGTGCCCGCCGCCCTCACGAAACACGCAGTACCACTGGTCGCGATGCCAGAGCAGGTTCGTGAACGCATTGTGCGGCGCGTGCGCCCAGATGCGTCGGCAGTCCACGAGCGTGGCCTCGGGGACCGGGCCGGTGTCCACGGGCATCCACTTCGGCCCGCGGAGCGTCGGCAGGAAGCGTTTCGCGCGGATGCTCGAGCCTGCTCCTTCCTCGTAGTAGACGATGAGCACCGTGCCGTCGCGGAGGTTCACCATCGACGGATACGCCCCGCCGACGGAGTCGACCTGGACGTTGTCGCTCCACGTCCGGCACTCGTCGAGGCTGTAGTGCAGGCTCGTCGCGGGCCGCCGATGGGCCATATGGATGATGTCGTTCACCACCGAGCGATTGAGGTACGGGCAGTGGCCTCGGAAGCCGAACGGCTGGGAGACGGTCCACGTCCAGCCCCAGTCCCTTGAGACCGCCCAGCCCATCGTCTCGTCGCGCCCGCGCTGGGCGGCGAAGAGCTCGCCGTTTTGCAGCTCGATGATGTCCGTCTCGGCGTCGAGCCGCATCCCGCCGTTGTCGATGTCGATGACCGGATGCCACGTCTCACCGTCGTCGTCGGAGATCGTGACGGCGCCCCAGCCCTTGCCGTCCTTCTCCGCATAGAGCCCCAGGATGAGTCGGCCGTCGGACAGCTCGCGGATCGGCGAGCTGCAGTAGTAGTCCTTGGCGATCTGTTTGGGCTTGCTCCACGTCCTGCCCATGTCGGTCGAGGTGACCATCCACGAACCAAGCCCCGTCCACGGCGGCTTCTTGCCCTCGGCCTTGCGGAGCGAGAAGAAGTTGCAGATCAGCTTGCCGCTCGAGGTCTGCATGATCGACGGATCGCGGTCGTCGTCCGGGCCGTCGTACACGATCTTCGCCGGCGTCCATGTGCGACCTTCGTCGCCGGAGAAGCAGCAGCTCACGCGACCGCCCTTGGGGAGTTTCTCGTTCGGCAGGGCCACATGGCCGTACCCCGCATAGAACACGGACATCAGCCGTCCGTCGCTGAGCCGGCACACATCGGGGAAGGCCTCATACGCGCCCGCGCCGGCGTCCTTGCAGACGTAGACGTGCATCGGCGGCGGGGGCGGGGGCACCTGGAACATCTTTCCCGCGTCGACGCGCTTGCCGGTCACGACGATGTCCTTGACGTGGGCCCTGCCCTGGCCGGCGTAGAAACCGATGCGGCCGGCCTTGAGGTGCGAGTCCTTGGCTTCGTACAGCAGCTTTCCGTTGAGGTAGACCTTGAGCGTGTCGCCGATGGCCTCGAGCTTGCCCTCGTGCCACTTGCCGGCCGGCTTGTCCAACTTGCTCCGACGATGGATTTCGATCCACGACTGGCTCTTGCTCGAGCGGCAGAGGATGGCTTGGCCCTCATCATAGTGCACGTAGTAGTAATGGTCCGCGTCTTTCGCGCGGACCATGAACCCGCACGCGCGGACGCCCCGATGCTTGGGCTCGACCATGAACTTCGCCGACAGCGACACGTCCGACCAGGCCCCTGGGATATAGAACGCCTTGGGCACGACCTCGCGGCCGTCGAGGATCAGCTCGCCGCCCTTGATCTGCGCATACTCTCCGGCGAGGGTCCAGTGCTTGGCCGCACCGGACTTCGTCAGGTCGATCTTCGTCTCGGCGGCCCACGCCGAGGGCGAAGCTGTTCCAGCAACGAGTACACTCCAACAGACCAACGTACGAATCGCGCGTCGTGTCATGGCTCGTCTCCCAAGTTCGTTGTCGTTCCGCCGTCTTTCCACCGCCAAGTCGTGCGCCTGAGCATGTTAAACCATCGCCGAACAGCGTACCATACTCGACATGATCCCGCCGGAGCACGGGCGTCACCGTAGCACGGGCGTCACCGTAGCACGGGCGTCACCGTAGCACGGGCGTCATCGTAGCACGGGCGTCATCGTAGCACGGGCATCTTGCCCGTGAGTTCACAGAACGGGCGCCCTATCGCTCCACTTGTCCCGAGCCTTGTCGAGGGAGCGGTGGGGTCACGAATGCCCGCGGGAGGACCGATCATGGCCAAGTCCTTCGAATACCTGACGTGTCAGGTGCAGTCGAACCGGGTGACGTTCGTGGACGGGCAGTGGACGGGCACGGCCGACCGCCAGGACGAGCAGGCCCTCGAGAGCTGCCCCACGGTCTGGGATTACCTCCGGCAGGTCGGCCGCGACGGCTGGGAACTGGTCGCTTGCTGGAACGAAACGCACGAACACGCCTCTCGACAGGTGCTCTACTTCAAGCGACCCCTGGATTGGTGAGCGAAGATGGCTCGACACACCATCGGCATTGGCTGCCTTCTGACGACGCTGCTTACCCTCCATCCGGCCCACGGAGCCATCCAGGTCCAAAGCCCGCAATGCGAGTACCTCGACAATCCGCTCGCGATC
The DNA here is from genome assembly GCA_964550865.1 of uncultured Planctomycetales bacterium. GTDB lineage: Bacteria > Planctomycetota > Phycisphaerae > UBA1845 > JAFGLZ01 > JAFGLZ01. Next base: position 3,463 of record CAZKCX010000370.1, on the reverse strand, counting down.
CACGAGTCCAGGCCGAAACTGAGCTGGACGCTTTCATCGGATACGCGCAATGCCTCGCCGAGTGCGTACCAGGTTCTCGTCGCGACTGCGCCGGACAAGCTCGCACCGGACAAGGCCGACCGATGGGATTCCGGCAAGGTCTCCTCCGCGGACTTGTCCTGCCTCTACGCAGGCAAGCCGCTGGCCTCACGCGAGACGTGTTGGTGGCGCGTCCGTGTCTGGGATCAGGATGGGAAACCCTCTGCCTGGAGCGAACCGGCCCGTTGGACGATGGGGCTGCTCGGTGCGTCCGATTGGCGTGCGAAATGGATCATGCACGATCCCGCCGGCCCGACGGACCTGAACGATTGCTCTTGGGTGTGGTTCCCGGAGGGCGACCCCGTCAAAGCCGCACCCGTCGGAAGGCGATACTTTCGCAAGGTCATCCCACTGCCCAAAGAGGAGCCCGTCGCCCAGGCGCGGTTCGTTGGGGCCGCCGACAATGAGTTCGTGCTATACGTCGGCGGCAAACCGGTCGGAAAGGGCGTCGATTGGAACGCGCTTACCAGCATCGACGTCACGCGGCATCTCGTCGGCGGGAGGACCGTGATCGGCATCGAAGCTACCAACGGCGGCACGACGCCGAATCCGGCCGCACTCGTGGGAAAGCTCGTCATCCGACTCGCCGACAACCAGCCTCGGATCGTCCGCGTGGATGAGACCTGGAAGGCCTCGAAGCGGAAACACGACGGCTGGCTGAACGAGAGCTTTGACGACGGCGGGTGGGCCAACGCCAAGCCGCTCGGCAAGGTCGGCATGAAGCCCTGGGGCAAGCTTGGAACCGCTCCCGGCCCGATGCCGATCTTCCGAAGGGGATTCGCGGTGGGCAAGCCCGTCCGCCGGGCGACGGCCTACATCTGCGGGCTCGGGTTCTACGAGCTTCGGCTGAACGGGGAGAAAGTCGGCGAACGCGCGCTTGACCCGGGCTGGACGAACTACCGCAAGCGATGCCTCTACGTCGCTCATGATGTAACCGCGAACGTGAAGTCGGGGAAGAACGCGCTCGGCGTGCTGCTCGGCAACGGCATGTACAACGTCCCGGGTGGGCGGTACATCAAGTTTCGAGGATCGTTCGGGCCGCCGAAGCTGATCTGCCAGCTCCATGTCGACTACCAGGACGGAACGAGCGAGGTCATCGCCAGCGATGCTTCCTGGAAGGCCACCTCCGGTCCGATCGTTTTCTCCTGTATCTATGGCGGCGAGGACTACGACGCCCGCCTCGAACAGCCCGGTTGGGACTCGCCCGGATTCAACGACGCACGTTGGTCCGCCGCTATCGAAACGAAAGGCCCCGGCGGAGCGCTGGCCGCGCAGATGGCTCCGGCGATCCGGGTCATCCAGAGCTTCCAGCCCGTCAAGGTGACCGAAGCGACGCCGGAGGCGTTCATCTACGACTTCGGCCAGAACGCGAGCGCCTGGCCGCGCGTTCAGTTCCGCGGACCCGCCGGTGCGACGATCAAGCTGGTTCCGGGTGAGCTTCTCGACGACAAGGGTCTGGTCACGCAACGATCGTCCGGCGGGCCGAGTTGGTTCCAATACACGCTCAAGGGCGAGGGCGTGGAGACGTGGCATCCGCGCTTCACCTACTACGGATTCCGGTGGGTCCAAGTCGTAGGGGCGGTACCCAAGGCGAACCCCGCGCGAAGCGGCGAGCCCGTCCTGCTCAGCATCGCCAGCGAGGTCGTCCATTCGAGCGCCGCGCCCGTCGGCACGTTCGAGTGCTCCAACAAGCTCTTCAACCGCACGCACGAGATCATCACCTGGGCGATTCGGAGCAACATGCAGAGCGTGCTGACGGACTGCCCACATCGTGAAAAGCTTGGCTGGCTCGAGGAAGCCCATCTAATGGGGCCGAGCGTGATGTACAACTTCCGCGTTCCGAACCTCTACCGAAAGATCTTCCAGGACATGGCGGCCTCACAGCTCGATAACGGCCTCGTGCCCGACATCGCGCCGGAATATGTCGTCTTCCACGCGGGCTTTCGCGACTCGCCGGAATGGGGCAGCGCGTGCGTAATCTCGCCCTGGCAGGTCTACGAGCAATACGGCGAGGTCCGTCCGTTGCGTCGGCATTACGAGACCATGAAGCGCTACGTGGCCTACCTCGGCTCGCGCGCGAAGAACCACATCGTCGATCACGGCCTGGGCGACTGGTGCGACATCGGGCCGAAGTCGCCCGGCCGATCGCAGCTCACACCAATCGCCCTGACGGCAACGGCCGTCTACTTCCGCGATATCGTGATCGTGCAGAAGGTCGCCGAGATCCTCGGGCGGACGGACGACGCGCGCCGATACGCCGACTTGGCCGCGAAGATTCGCGACGCCTTCAACGCGAAGTTCTTCCACGCCGACACCGCGCAGTACGCCAAAGGCAGCCAGACCGCCAACGCCATGCCGCTCGTCTTCGGAATGGTCCCCGCGGGCGCCGAGGCCAAGGTACTCAACAACCTCGTCAAGGACGTTCGCGCCCACGGCAACCACATGACGGCCGGCGATGTGGGCCATCGCTTCCTGATCCTCGCTCTTGCCCAGAACGGGCGCTCGGACGTCGTCTTCGATATGACCAACCAGACCGAGGCCCCGAGCTACGGCAACCAGATCAAACACGGCGCGACGTCCCTGACCGAGGCTTGGGACGGCCGGGCCAACCTCAGCCAGAATCATTTCATGCTCGGCCACGTGGAAGAGTGGTTCTACAAGTACGTGTTGGGCATTCGGAATCAGCCCGGCTCGCGAGGATTCGAGAAGATCCTGATCCATCCGCATCCCGTCGGCGATCTGACCTGGGCGAAGGGCAGCTATCGCAGCGTTCGCGGCCTGATCCGGGTTCACTGGCGACGCGAGGGTGAAGCGCTTTCGCTGGATGTGAATGTGCCGGTCGGGTCGACGGCCCGCGTGGTCCTACCGACGAAAACGTTCGACGTGGGTTCGGGGCAACATCGACTCACGTCGAAGTAGTTCGTCCTGTCATGCGCTGGTACGATACGCGCGGCTGCGGAAACCAATCGGAGGTCGGCAGTGGGCGACGAAGGACGATTCCAAGTCGGGCTGATCCAGATGGCGATGGCGCCGGATCCCGGGGAGAACCTCCGCCGCGCCGTCGATGAGGCCCGCAAGGCCGCCGAGGCCGGCGCGGACGTGATCTGCCTGCCGGAACTCTTCCGCTCGCGGTACTTCTGCCAGGTGGAAGACGCCGATCACTTCGCCCTGGCCGAGCCCATCCCCGGTCCAAGCACCGAGGCCCTCGGCGCGGTGGCGCGGGAAGAGGGCGTCACCATCGTCGTGTCGCTGTTCGAACGACGGGCGTCCGGCCTGTATCACAACACGGCCGCGGTGATTAGCGCCGACGGCGAGGTGGCCGGGCTTTACCGCAAGATGCACATCCCCGACGACCCGGGCTACTACGAGAAGTTCTACTTCACGC
>CAZKCX010000369.1:0-7055 GCA_964550865.1 uncultured Planctomycetales bacterium | reverse complement strand
CTTGCGATGGTGCATCGGCGGCATGGCGTTGAAGATGTGCGTGACGCCCTCGAGGCCGTTGTCGATCGCCTCGGCGATCTGCTCGTAGCGGGCGTTCGAGTGGCCGATCGAGAGGTGCAGCGGATGCCTCGGGCGCTCGCCCCCGGTCGAGCCGGCGGATTCGCTCATCGAGGCCGCCCGTAGGATGGCCATCGCCCCGGGGATCTCCGGTGCGATCGTCATGACGCGGATCCACGGCCCGCCGACGTCGATGATTTCTTGGAAGGCCTCCACGGTGGCCGGCCACATGTAGTCCGGCCGGATCGCGCCGTGCATCTCGGGGTTGAGGAACGGGCCCTCCAGGTGGATGCCCTCCACGATGCGCTCGGGGCCGTGTGATTCGCAATAGGTGCGGAGGCGCCGGATGCAGTCGAGGAATCGTTGTTTGGGCTGCGGGTAGACGGTGGCGATCACGGACGTCGTGCCGTGGCTGGCGTAGAAGTGGCTGATCTTGTCGAAGGTCTCGAAGGTGGCGCTCTCGTCGGCGAAGTCGAGCCCCTGTCCGCCGTGGACGTGGATGTCGATGTAGCCGGGCAAGACGTAGTCGCCGTCGAGGTCGAGGCGCTTGGCTCCGGCGGGCGGATCCACGTCGTCCGGCTGGCCCATCTGCGTGATCTTGCCGCCTTCGAGGACGAGCGTGCAATCGCGCTCGATGCGATAGGGCGTGACGGCCGTCGCGCCGACAAGGACCATGGTCTGGCAGTTCGTCGATTCTCTCATCGTCGGCCGTTCTCACTTCCTCTCGATAGAAGGGCGTTACGTCTCGTCCGCCGGCGCGCGACGGTGTACTGGAAAGTCGGATCGAGAGGTTTCCCGGGATCGAAGGCAAAGACGCGCGATGGCGCCGACCACCGCGCGTCGGATCACCCAACGAAACGATCAGACACCTTGTTCGCTATTCCGTCGCATCCGCCGTGGGCTTCCGGACGGCGCGAACGTAGAACTCGCTGTAGCGGGGCTCCCAGGGTATGCTCCCGCCGCGGAAGTTGACGAGGAAGGCCGCGTTGTACGGCGGGTAGAGTCGGCTCGTCCAGTAGCGGTCGCTCGACCACTCGAAAGGCGGGAACCGGCGATCCCAGACGTGCTCGTCGTCGGACAGGGCCTTGAACAGGCCCTTCAGCTCGTTCTGGTCGGGCAGTCGCCAGTCAGAATGCCCGCCCAGTTGGAGGTTTTCGCATGCCTCGACGGCCTGCTTCCAGTTCATCGGGCCGACGTCTCCCTTCTGCCACATCAGCCCGTTCTTGGAGTCTGTGATCGTCCCGTCCCCGTTGTCCACGAATACGTCCGTCTGGGTCGCTTCTTCTGCCATGATGCGGCAACTCCATGAAGGGCTTGGCCATCGGCCGGAATTCAGCAATCCCCTGCTGACAAACCTGATTCCGGCACCGCCCAGGCCCCAAGCACATATACCTCATGCGATAGGCAACGAATACCGTCCCAACACGCATCCCCGGGGCTCCCGCCGGGGGACATCAGCATAGGCCCCTCCGCTGGGAAATCAAGATCCGCGATCCACGACCCTCACGCCAGGTGGCCCAGCCGCCTGCGGTTGGGCATTCCCAAGACGCACGGCCGAGGGCGGCCGTGCCACAGAGGGCGGCCGTGCCACAGAGGGCGACCGTGCCACAGAGGGCGGCCGTGCCACAAAGGCGATCGTTTCCCACCGTGCCACGAAGTCGTCCGCGGTTGAAGCGAGCGCTCCTACTCAACGAACCGCCGGCTCGACATCCGGGGCCTCGTGGCTGGCGCGATCGGTGATTTGCCGGATGCGGTCCTGAGAGAACCGTACGTTGCTGCGGTTCTTCCCCAGGTCCACGACCTCTTTGTACAGCGCCAAGGCCTTCTCACGGTCCTGAAGCTGATAGTCGTAGAGCACGGCCATGCGGAAGCGAACCGGATGATTCGTGTTCGGATTCCACTTGAGACAGCGCTGATAGAAGTTCAGCGCCATCGTGTGCTCTCCGTACGTGTCGGAACCGTAGATCTCGCCCGCGTAGAAGGCGGCGTCGTCGATCTTGTCGCTTGTCGGGTGGTCGTCGATGATCTGTCGATACAGGCTCAGCGCCTGGGCGAGCTTCTTCTTCCCGCCGACCAACATGCCACCGATGCCCGTGGCCTCTTCGTGGAGCTTGCGGGCCTGGGCGTAGAGCTCATCGGCGCTGCCGACGTTCTCCTTCGGCGCGTATTTCGGGCTCGAGGCAATCGGGTCGCCGAGGTAGTGGTAGCGTGTGACGTCCTCGAGCTCCCTGATTTCCTTCTTCGCCCAGTTGCCCTTTTCGTAATAGCCGAGCCGGCGATAGTAGGCCAAGAGCGACTCCAGGGATTGGCGATACTGTTGGCGGTATCGCTGCGCGCTCTCGACGAGTTCCACCTCTCCCGCGTTGCTCATCGGGAGCTGGGCCCTTGCCAGTGCGGTCTCTTCCTCGGACCGACCCATGACGGGCGGCTCGACGGGCTCCTGCTCTTTCTTCTTGCCGAACGAATCGCATCCCACGGCGCATAACCATAACGCGGTCGACGCCGCCAACGGCGCGACACGAGCAAACTGACGCATGATTGCTACCTCTTTGCGGTGTGGATGTGGGGCGTGTCGGACTCCGTCAGGCCCGGTTCCCAACCGATTCTCGGCGGGCCAACGACACGAATCCCCCGTGTTCCGCCCATGCGCCGGATCCCCCGGCGCGACGCCGCGCTACGCTCCATCTCCCCATTGAAACGAATAGCACCAGGCAAATCAAGGAGTTCCGTCGCCCTGAACGACACAAGGGTGCATCAAAGGGATCGTTGTAGGGATGCCGTGTAGGGCGCGGACTGCCCGAGCCGCGAGATTCATCTCGCGCGGTCCATCTCCGCGCAGCATGAATGCTGCGGCTCGGGCAAGGGATACGCAGCATGTGCACGGGGGTGCTCGTGCAACCGAAATCGAGATGCACCCACGACACAAGGGTCCATGTCCAATCAGGCCGATACGGCCAGGGAAGGACAAACCGGCCCACGAAGGACAAACATCTGTCCAGGACGCCCGATGGGTCGGGCATGTTGACCAGCCTGGACCCGATGACGGGCCTCAACGTCTACGAAGATCCGAACAACCGAGATACCTGGGTCGATTTCGGATTCGCGTACGACTCCTGGCAGGACCCCGACAAGCTGAAGAGCAACATCAGCATCATGGTGTTCGAGGGCAGCGGCACGGACGTGCAGGACCCGAACAACTGGCTGTTCACGGCCGGTTGGTGGCCGCTGACCGTGGACATCGCCGAGCCGGGTCTGTTGAACACGTATGCATTCAATGGAACAGGGGACACCGTGGCATGGGACAACTTCGGCGTCAACGTCGGTGTGCCCGAGCCGGCCACGGTGGGCCTGTTGCTGCTCGGCGGGATCGCGCTCACCCGGCGCCGTCGGTAGCCATTCCGTCCGAATCCGGTCGGCGCGATTCGAAGAAGTGTTGCGCTGTCTTCAAGGCCCGTCGGGGTACGTCCCCGGCGGGCCTTCCTCTTCTTCTTCGGGGAGGTGTCGCGGCTCTCGCCTCACTCGCGAAGGCCAACGTGCGAACCTTGCCGGGCGGGCTTTCCGTTTCGACAGACCCCGCCCGACGATGCGGCTTCTACCATCGCAGGACTGTGTCTTTGATGCCCGATCAGCAAGCCCGGGTCGACCGTTGGGAGCGACGCGGCAAATCCATCCCCTAACCCACGGAATTCCTTTATAATTGAAGCTTTGCGTCTTCCGACGGAGTGTAGACCGATTCGAGCCGACCGAGAACTGAAGGCAAGATTATGAGAAGGATGTCTGTCGCCGGACTCGTGCTGCTGTGCCTTTTCACATCGTTACTCATCGTCCCCGCAGCAGCGGCGGAAATGCTCCGCATCACGGCGTTCCAGGCGGACGTCACCCCGCCGATCGGCACGCCCCTGTGCAACGGCAACTGCCGGCCGGCCAAGCGCGTGGACCGACCGCTGCGCGCCCGCGGCGTCGTGCTGCTCGGCAAGGGCTCGCCGATCGTCCTGTGCGCGGTGGATTGGGTCGTCATATCCAACGGCGGCTACGAAGCGTACCGCGAGGCGCTCGCGGAGGCCGCCAGGACGAGTCCCGAACGCGTCGTCGTCCATAGCGTCCATCAACACGATGCCCCCGGCTGCGACTTCACCGTGGAGAAGCTCCTCAACCCCCGTGGCCTGAGCGGCGGGATGTTCGATCCGGTCTTCGCCCGGCGCGCGATCGCGCGAACGGCCGACGCCCTCCGCAGGTCGCTGACCCAACCGCGAGACGTCACCCACATCGGCCTGGGCAAGGCCAAGGTCGAGAAGGTGGCCTCGAGCCGTCGCATCCTCGGGCCCGACGGCAAGATCAAATACGTCCGGCTGAGCTGCTGCCGCAACGCGAAGGTCCGTGCGATGCCCGAGGGGACGATCGATCCGTATCTGCGGGCGCTCAGCTTCTTCAACGGCGACGAGCCGATCGCGTGCCTGAGCTACTACGCCTGCCATCCGACGTGCAACTACGGGCGCGGCGGGATCAGCTCGGAGTTCGCGGGCGTCGCGCGGGAGCGACGCGAGAAGGCCACCCCCGGCGCCCTGCAGATCTTCTTCACCGGCGCGGCGGGCAACATCGCCGTCGGCAAGTACAACGACGGATCGAAAGGAACGCGCGACACCCTGGCCCGCCGCCTGACCGAGGCGATGACGGCCGCCTGGAAGGCGACGAAGCGAACGCCGATCTCGGCGGAAGACGTCGAATGGCGGGTCCGCCCGACGTCCTTGCCGGTGCGGAAGAGCCTGGTCGAATCCGAACGTCTGCAGATGCTCGAGAACCCCGAGGCGAAGGTCAAGGAGCGGATCCGCGCGGCCCGCGACCTGGCATTCCTCCGCCGCACCCGCGACGGCCACAAGGTCGACTTGAGCTGCCTGCGCCTGGGGCCGGTGTATGTCCTGCACATGCCGGGTGAGCTGTGCGTGGAGTATCAGCTTGCCGCGCGGAAGATGCGGCCGAACGATCCCGTGTACATGGCCGCCTACGTGGATGTGAGCGCCGGCTACATCTGCCCGGAGATCGCCTATTCCCAGGGGGGCTACGAGAGCAGTCGCGTCTCGCGCGTCGCACCGAAGGTCGAAGGTGTCCTAATGCGGGCCATGCGCGAGCTGCTGAGGTGAACCGAGCGCCCGGCAAGCCGGTCCGGGACCGACGCAATCAACACCAGGAAGGAGATCGTAGTCTTGCGTTGTCAAACCTTATGGGCATTCGTCCTACCGTTTCTTTGCTGCTTGCTCGCAATACCCACGACGAACGCGACGGCCGAGCCCCTGCAAATCTGCACGTTTCAGACCGACGTTACGCCGCCCCTCGGCTCGCAGCTTTGCCACGGCGGCGTCGGACCGGCCAAGAGCGTGGACGACCCGCTCTCGGCCCGCGGCATCGTCCTGCTGGGCAAGGGCAAGCCCATCGTTCTCTGCAGCGTCGATTGGACGGGCATCGGCAACGGCGCGCAGGACGCCTGGTGTTCGGCCCTCGCCGAGGCGGCCGGAACGACCCCAAAGCGCGTGGCCGTGCACGCCGTCCACATCCACAGCGCGCCCGGGTGCGACTTCTCCGTGGAGAAGCTGCTCAAGCCGCGGGGCCTGAGCGGTGCGATGTATAACCATGAGTTTGCCGTCCGCGCGATCCAGAGAACGGCCGACGCCCTGCGCGCCGCGTTGAAGAAGCCCCAACCGTTCACGCACGTGGGCATCGGCAAGGCCAAGGTCGAGAAGATCGCCTCCAACCGGCGGATCCTCGGACCGAACGGCAAGGTCAAGTACGGCCGCATGAGCTCCTGCCGAAACAAGAAGGCGATCGCGGCTCCCGAAGGCACGATCGATCCGTACGTCCGCTCGCTGAGCTTCTGGGACGGCGAGAAACCCATCGCCTGCCTGAGCTACTACGCCACGCATCCCATGGTGAGCTATCGCGACGGCGCCGTCAGCGCGGAGTTCGTCGGCATCGCCCGCCGCCTACGGGAGAAGGCGTTGCCCGGCGTCGCTCAGATCTACTTCACCGGCGCGGGCGGAAACGTCGCCGGCGGCAAGTACAACGACGGCTCCAAGTCGAACCGGCCGATCTTCGGGCGACGCCTCGCCGCGGGCATGAAGGCCGCATGGGAGGCGACGAAGCGCACGCGCGTCACCGCAGACGATGTCGAATGGCGCATCTATCCCGTCGAGCTGCCGCCGCGCAAGGGCCTCGATGAGGACAGGCTGCTGGCCAGGCTCGACGACACGAAGCAGAAGCCTCTGGATCGCATCCGCGCCGCTCGAGATGTCTGCTGGCTGCGACGCGTCAAGTCAGGGCGTCCGATTGACCTGACGTGTTTGTGCATCGGCCCGGCCAAGGTCCTCCACATGCCGAGCGAGCTGTTCGTCGAATATCAGCTCGCGGCCAACGAGATGGTTTCGGACGGAATGGTCTTTCTGGCCGCCTACGGAGAATATGGGCCCGGCTACATCGGCACCGAGATCGCCTACTCCCAGGGGGGCTACGAAGTCGGCCGCGTCTCACGTGTCGATCCCAGCGTCGAGGGCGTCCTGATGGCCGCGATGCGGAAGCTGCTGCGGTAGCCCGTGCGACCCACGCGGAGAGATCCCACGAGATGACGACGAGGGCGAACCCCGCCGAGGAGAGTTCCGTTCCATGATCGCCGCCCTGACATGCGTCCTTCTCGCCGGCGTCCCGATGACGGCCGACATCGCCTCGCACCCGGATAAGATCAGCGATGCCGAGCTGTTCGCCGCGCTCGACCTGACGCGTCCCGGCCTGGAGGTCGTGCAAGGGGCGGTCGCGGCAAGGGACCACCGGGCAGCCGGTCAGGCGTGGTGTGCCTACTTCCGCAAGCGCGTCAGGCCCACGCCTCACTTCCGCCGCGAGACGTGGGGGCCATTCCTCCGCGAACACTATCCGCAGCTCGTGGGCCCCATCCTCCAAGCCGCGGACAAGATCGTGGCCCGTCAGATCAGCCATCCGCCGTTCAAGCTCATCAT
>CAZKCX010000368.1:0-7084 GCA_964550865.1 uncultured Planctomycetales bacterium | reverse complement strand
ATCCGTAGCGCGACGTCCCGGACCGTCTGGCTTTCGATTGTTCGAATCGATCTCATCGTCCGCCTTCGTCCTCTCCGACGGCGCCGAACCGCCTCAGTCCAGGAACCGGGGTTCGCCGGCGATCTCCTCGACCAGCCGGGCGGCACGGGCCACCGCCTCGTCGGTCCCTTCCACGAGCAGCCAGGTGCCGCCCTCCGCGCCGCCGATCCCGCCGGCGGCGATGGGAATCACGTCGACCCCGCACAGGAGCTGTAACGCCTCGATCTCCGTGAACGGCTCGCCCGGCGAGACCCACAGCGCCGGGTTGCCCTTCCTGAACCCGCCGGTCGGACGGTTCACATACGCCGCCGCGGCGGCCAGGTCGGTGGGCACGGACTTCTCCAAACCGATCGGGTGGATCAGCCGGCCTCGTCGGGCCGTCACGATCGGGTGGATCTTCCCGATCGTGCCCCCTTCCGGATGGCCGATGAGGATGCCGACCTGTCGCCGCTCGTAGTTCAGTGCGTTGCCGCCCTTGAAGACCACGTCGCCGGGTTGGAGGTCGGCCAGGGCCTTCGTCCAGTCCAGGTCCGGCTCGGGCTTGCCGTCGACGAGCACCAGGTTCGCGATCTTGGTCGCGGGCTTCTTCGAACCCAGGATGCCCGTGGAAGGCACGATGTTGCCCGTGAGGAACTGCGCCTTGTCCAACGACTCGCCGGTAAGCTCCTCGCGGACGTACCCGTTCGTGGATCCCGTCGTAATGATGACCTTGCCGTGTTGAAGCGCTGCGCGAACCGCAGGGTGTTCGGCAATCCCGCGGGCGATGAGCCGCTTGGACTCGGCCACCGTCAACCGAAGTTGGTCTTGCATGGATACCCTGCCTTCTCCCGCGCTACGGCGCCGACCGGCCCGTGGCAGCTCGCCGCCGTTCGGTCACCTCACTCCTCCCGCCGCCAACCGACCTTTACTCGCTTTCGATCGTCAGAATCGAGTGGATCGGGTACTTGCCGAGCTTGTCCCGGCCGGACAGGAACGACAATTCAATGAGAAACGATACGCCGACGATCTCCCCGCCCAGCTCTTCGACGAGTCGGCAGCATGCCTCCATCGTGCCGCCGGTCGCGAGCAAGTCGTCAACCATGACGATCCGGTCGCCCCGATTGATGGCGTCGACGTGGATCTCGAGCGAATCCGTGCCGTACTCGAGCTCGTAGTCCGCCGAGCGGGTCTCGGCCGGCAGCTTGCGCGGCTTGCGAATCGGCACGAAGCCGGCGGACAGGGACTGCGCGACGGCCGTTCCGAAGATGAAGCCACGCGATTCCGCGCCGGCCACCACATCGATCTTCTTGCCGCGATAGGGTTGGGCCAGGTACTCGACCGCCAAGGCCAGGCTGGCCGGATCGAGCAGCAAGGGCGTAATGTCCTTGAAGACAATGCCCGGCTTGGGGAAGTCGACGATGTCTCGGATGCGGCCTTCGAGATCCTTGTACGAGGGAAACGGCAAGGACGGCGATTCGCTCATGATCGCATGACTCGGACGGGTTCTCACCGATGGCGCTGCCGCGCGGCAGCACTCGCCGAGGATGATAGGCGATGCCTCCATCGTGAGCAACGGCGGGGGAGCTCGGAGCGCCCGCCGCCGACCAATTCAGTCAAGCGGCAACGGTGAGAAATCGTCGTCGGCCGTGGGCGGTCCCTTGTCGGAGGGAGTCCAGTACTCACGGTCGCTGGAGATCTCCGTCACGACATCCTCCAACGCGGAAAGGCTGATCACCGACGCGCGGAGGACGAACACGCGCTTGCGATTCATGCGGATGCCGTAATGAGCGGATTCAAGGACATACACCTCCTTGCCCGCATGCCCTTCGCTGCAATCGTGGACGTCGGCGCTTTCCAGCCAGAAGCCCGTGGCGTCCGCATCGCGCAAACGCCCCAGGTAAACGACCGTCCCCGGCGTATCGAGGACGACGTCTCGGCCCAGGAGCTCTCGAATGGATTCGCGGAACGGATCCGCGTTTTGATTGGGTTTCACTTGATGCCTCTCGGAGCTAAAGCTAAAGTACAAAGGAAATAAGGGCTGCGTCAAGGTAGGAGTGACGGCACGCTCGATTGGGAATCATGGCGCGCCGCAATCGTGAAGGTATCGGCGCGCCGGCACGGTGTCGCAACGGTGGGATCTTGGCGATTCCGGACGACGCCGTAATACCACGGACGGACTCCCACATGGAGGAATGGGCCATGCACATTCGGCTAGGGATGGTCGTATCACTCACCACGTTCTGCGGCTGCCTTGCCCCCCTGTTCGGCGCTCAAGGCAGCGTCACCACACACGACGGACGAACGCTCCGTGGCGACGTCACCGTCAAGGAAGACGTCGTGACCGTCAATCGCAGCGGCATCATTATCACCCTGGGTCGAGACGAGGTGAAGAAGATCGAGACCGCCGAATCGTCCGAGGATGAATTCGAACAGCGCATGGCGAAGCTCGAACCCGACGACGTCCGTGGCCATATCCAGTTGGCGCAGTGGTGCCAGAAGCGCGGAATGCACCGAGAGGCGTTCGAGTTATGCTCCAAGGCACTGAAGCTCGACCCCGACAACGTCAACGCGAAGCTCCTCCATCGAGCCCTGGCCCGGCGGATCGGAAAGGCCACGCCCGATCAGGAAGGCAAGACCGAGGAGGAGGATGAGCCCGAGACCTGGCGCAAGGGCAGGATGCTTACGCAAGCCGAGATCAACCGCATTCGGATCGCGGAGTTCCGGCCGGGCGAGCGACTGAGCATCCGCTTCAAGAACGACGTCATCGATCGCTACCTCGCCCGCGAGGAGTTCAAGCGGGACCCGGCCTATTGCCAGATGTTCCGCGACTTCACGGACGAAGAGAAGCTGACGTCCATGGTTCGCACGACGGGGATGGAGTATGCCGACAGCATCGAGGTTCGATCCGATCCCCGCGCCATTCGTGTCTTCAAGGACGACGTGATGCCCCTCGTGCGGAAGGGCTGCGCGACGCTCCAATGCCACGGCGGAAAGGCCCCTCCGAAGATCCGCCTCTACGGACGGAGCACCCCGGCGGCCGTCTACACGAACTTTTACACATTGGACCGCTTCACCAAAAGCGTGCGTAGCACGGTGGACGATAGCGTGCGGATCCTACGCATGTTCGACCGCAGCTATCCCGAGGAAGGCTTCTTCTTGAACTACATCGTGCCCAGCCAGTATGTCACGATGGGCATGCTCGCGCACCCGGGCGAGAGCGAACCCATCACCGACGGTCCGGACGATCGCGACTACATCGCCGTCCGTTCGTGGATCCAACGCGTGCTGCGACAACCACGCATCGACCCCGGCATCGAACGTCCACCGGTCTCCGCGGAAGCAAGGAAGGGAGCCGCAACCCAGCCAGCCAAAGAGGCCGCCTCGGAGGCCCCCAAGTAGAGAATGCCGCGGAACCGCAGCAACCACACATAGGAAAGCACGGCGTGTTCACTGTTCCCGGCGAACTGTGGGTCCTTGGGGCGGGGGTCGTCCTGGCGGCGACTCGAACCTTGATGTCGAGCCGGCGGCGGCGCCGACGAAACCTCGTCCGGACCGCGCGGCGCGAGGGCTGCCGCTTGGCTCGACGGGATCGAGAAGAGCTGATCGACCGATACGGCGGACTGGATCTGTTCCGGCGCGGGTACAACCGTCGGGTTTCCGATATCGTGATCCCAAACGGGGAGCGCATCGTGCGCTCGTTTTGCTATCATTACGAGATAGGGTTCGGCAGGGATTTCTCGCCGCACGACGTGACGGCGGCGCTGGCCGAATCGTGCATCGATTTTCCGGGCGTGTGGATCGGGCGGGAACCAAGGCCGATATCGGCCGGTTCATTTCGCCGGTATGTGGAAGTGGCACCCGACCTGCGTAACCAGCTGTTCCCCCACGACCCGGAACCGGAAGCAAGCGACAAACGGGAGGTCCGACCTCCCACAGTGTGGACCGAGTCCCCGCGCTGGATGGAGGCCAATCTGACTCCGGACATCGCCGGGCAACTGCGGTTGCGGCCGGGTCGGGTCACGTGGGAGCTTCGCGGTCCGACCGTGTTGGCCTATGCCGAAGGCCTTCTCGACGCCGATTCGCAGCTAACGTTGTGGACGCAAGTTGCGAGAATTGCCGATACCTTAGAAGAGCGCATCGGTTACGGTGCGCCGGTCCGCGATGTCCCGTCTCCGAGCGAGGGAGACCCGTCGGCCAAGGCCAGTACGCCTCGGTCCGACTAGCCATCCGATTCGAGGAGGGTGGTCGTGAAAGCCACGATAACGGCTGTGCTCATGGGCTTGGCTGTGGTGTTGCTCATTGGCGGCATCTTCGGGTTCGCCCGAACGTCCCAGTCCGACCTCGACCAGGCGACCCAGGAAGCCGACCTGCACACCGCAAAGGCCATGCGGTACCTGCAGAACTACCAGGCCAACCTGGACGCCATCGCGCTCTATCAGAATCGCATAGGCCGTGCCCTGGGGAGCGCCGAAGCCCCCGTCAGCGTGCCTCCGAAGGACGAGAAGGTCAACGAGATCGTCCGGTCCGCCTTGGAGGATTTCCAGGCGCTAAGCAAGGAGCTTCAGAGCCGATCCCGATCGGGAACGACCGACCGGCTGGACGCGCGCGTTCGTCAGCTCGTGCCGGATGCCTCCGCCTTACCCGAACCTCCTCGACCTGGTTTGGGCCAGAACGAGAGCACGATCACGCGAAGCGTATCGAACGCCATCAAGCAGCTCGAGCGGCTCACGAAAGAGAACCCCAAGATCCTCAAGCAAGCCTTGCAGGAGGCCGATGCCGCGCTCCGCGTTCAGCACGGGCAGGTCAGCATGCAGGACCACGTGAATGCCAACCACGTCAAGGCGACGGTCCTGTACATCCAGGGACAGATGAAGCGGGCGGAAGCACGCTCGGCCCGCATCGAGGAGCACGACTCTCGGCTTCGCGCAACGCAGTTGATCGAGCGGTCTCAGAACTTGCTCAGGCAGATCAATGAGACGAAGGGACGGATACCCGCGCAGAAGCTGGCGCAGCTCGAGAAGGACAAAAAGCTCCTCCAGGGCATGCGGGAAGGGGCGAAGGCGAAGCTGGCCGAACTCACCGCGCAGGCGCAGACGATCCGCGACGCGATCGCCGCCGCCCAGGCGGAGGCCGAGAAGAGCCGCACCGCCCTGCTCGATCTCGAGAAGAAGGGCTTCGATCCGAAATCACCCAAGGACGTCCGGCGCTATACCGAGGCCTACGCAGCGCTGGCGGCGCAAGGGCGAAACGCCCGCCTGGCGGCCGCCGCACTCGAGTCCGGTACGCTCGAGGGAGCCCGCCTCGACGATGCCCGGGGGGGAGACTTGATCCTGGACAAGTACGTGCCCGCCGAGGGCGAGCAGGGGATCCGGGTCGTCAAGGGCCTGAACACGCTTGAGCACGAGCACGCCGCGGCCAAGAAGCGCCTGGCCGAGATCGAAGGGTTGCTGAGCGAAAACGCCAAGCAGACCGAAGAGGTCCGACAGACCGCCAAGGCACTGGAGCAGCATGCCTCCGAGCTGGCGGAGATGAAGAGCAAGGTCGACGCCGAGGTCAAGGCCGTGCTCGCCGAGTGCGGGAAACGCGCGGAGAGGGCGTCGAAGGCCGAGGACGATGCCACAAGCATCCTCCAGAAGGCCGGGAAGGCCTTCGGACGGGCCGCACGCGCCGCCCGAAACCGAGGAGGCGAGCTGGTCCAGAAGCCGACCATGTCCGGCTTGCGAGACCGCGACACGGAACAGACGATGACCATCGGCCAGGGTGACGCCGCTCACGCGCTGGCATTGACCCGGCTGCAACGGCTCCGTGCCTCCCAGCACCAGCTCGAACTGGTTCAGGCGATGCTCGACGCGAAGGTGCCCGGGGTGGAGGCGTCCCAGGCGGAAGCCCTGTCCAAAGAGGTCGCCCAGGCACGGAAGGAATCCCTCGAGGCGGTGGAGGAATCGATCGAGCTGCTCCAACGACCCGCACAACGAATGGACAGAAAGTACATCTGGATTCCTCAGGCGAGCCTGGCCGCCGCGTATCAGCTCAAGGGGTTGCTCGCGGAAACGACCGCGGCCACGGAGGCACTCGTCCAGGCCGTGGAGCAATATGAGGAGGCGGTCAAGGAACGGGAGGGTAGCCCATTCCTCCAGCCGTACGTTCGCATGCTGCCCCGCGTCCGGGAACTGGCCGAGCGGGCCCAAGCGCTCCACCCGACGACGGCCGCCACCCAGCCCGCGGCGGAGACACAACCCGGCGGGGCCGCTTCCCCCTCGCCCGCGAAGCAGACCCCACCCGGTTCCGCGAAGAAGCCCGCCCGCCCTGCGCGAAGCCGTCGATGAGGTGTCGCACTGTCGGGTCGGGCCAAGCCCGCACGGATTCCGCATCCATTCCGCGACCTCACGAGCCGGGGTTTCGCTGCGCTTGAACCCATCCACGTCGGAGGCCCATCGGATGACGCAAACGGATTCGCCCGTACGGATCGGTATGGTGGGGTGCGGCTACATGGGCCAGAAGGCCCACCTCGACAACCTGGTGACGATCCCCGGCTGTCGGGTCGTCGCGCTGGCCGAGGGGCGCCCCGAAACCGCCAAGCTCGTCGCCCGCAGGTACGGGATCGATCGCGTCTACCCGGACCATCGGGCCATGCTGGCCGATGCCGAGATCGACGCCGTCGTATGCATCGTCTTCTACGGCCTTCATCACGCAATCGTGCCCGACATCCTGGAAGCGGGCAAGCCCCTCCTGACGGAGAAGCCGATCGCGCTTTCGGCCGAAACCGGACGACGGCTGGCCGACCTGGCCGAAACCCAGGGCGTGGTCTACCAAGTCGGATACATGAAGCGCCACGTCCCCGCCGCCGTCGAGGCGCGCCGGATCCTGCGCGACTGGCGGAAGACCGGTCGGGTCGGTGCGATGAACTACCTTCGCGTCACGATGCCGCCCGGGCACTGGACCTACGGCATCGAGGATCCGATCGGCGCGGGCGACGCCGCCCCCCCATATGAAGGGCAGGTGCCCGAGGCGCCGCCCGCTTGGATGAGCCCCCCCGTCGCGGAGGCCTACAACGCCTTCGTGAACT
>CAZKCX010000367.1:0-7091 GCA_964550865.1 uncultured Planctomycetales bacterium | reverse complement strand
GGCCATCGACGAGCGCGTGAAGGTCGCCGCGCCGGTGTGCATGATCTCCGCCCACTTCCAGGGCGGCTGCCTGTGCGAGAACGTCCCGCTGATGCGCGTCCGCATGAACAACATGGAGATCGGGGCGGCGATGGCCCCGCGGCCACTGGTCCTCGTCTCGGCGACGGGCGATTGGACGAAGAACACGCCGGAAGTGGAGTCCCCTGCCATCCGTCGCGTCTACGAGCTGATGGGCGCGACGAAGAAGCTCCGCGAGAAGCAGTTCGACCTCGGTCACAACTACGACAAGGTCAGCCGCCAGGTCGTCTACGCGTGGTTCGCCCGGTGGCTCAAGGACGCCAATCCCGGCAACCAGGTCGAAGAGCTTCCCTACCAGGTCGACAAGGACTTGCGGATCTTCACCGACGAACGCAAACGACCCGACTGGGTCAAGTCCGAAGGCGCGTTCGTCGCATGGTGGCGCGAGACGGCGTCCAGGCAGCTCGACGGGCTTCGACCCAAGGACGCAACAAGCCTGAAGCGCTTTCGCGAGACCCTGGGACCGGCGCTGCGGCACGTCTTGTGCGTCGAGCCGGCGACGCCCGCCGATTTGCTCGTCCAGCCCACCCTGCCGAAGAAGGCCAAGGGTCTGCCTGCGATGACGTGCAACGTCCGCCTCGGTTTGCGGGGGCGCGGTGCCTGGCTGAAGGGCCAGGTCTGGATGCCCTCTTCGGTCGCCTCGCCGGCGCGGGGGGTCCTCGTGGTCCATCCGAAGGGGGCGGAGGGCATACCGAACAGGCTCATCGAGGGCCTCGTCGAGAAGGGACGAATCGTCCTGGCGATCGACTGCTTGCCCATGGGCGTGCGTGAGCCGACCAAGGATCGCTTCTACTACGTCTACAACCGCTCGAATCTGGCCATCCGCGTGCAGGAGATCCTGCTCGGGCTGGCCGCCCTCTCCCGGCAGTGGTCGTGCGGTGCGGTCGATCTGGTCGGTCTCGAGCAGGCCGGGCCTTGGGTCTTGCTCGCCCGGGCGGTCTCGGATATCCCGCACCTCGCGGCGACGGTCGCGGATGCCCGCCGGTTCGACGACGCCTCGGCCGCCGCCTGGCGGTCGTCGGAGATGTTCAACCCCGCCATGCTCCGCGTCGGGGGCACGAGCACGGCCGGGGGGCTGATCGCGCCGGCCCCGCTGCTGATCCACAACGCGGGCGATCGGTTCCGAACGAAGACGATCGAGGCGGCCTATGCCGCGGCCGGCGCGAGAGGCGATCTCCGCGTCGAAGGCAAGAGGTTGGACCGGCAATCGATCCTCGACTGGCTTACCGAGAGGTAGGCAGATTCGCCGAGACGTGGTCGCCTGATTTGCCACGCGGTCCGTTCGGAAATCGAGCCCGGCCGGGCGATTTCCCGTCGTCGCGCCTTCTGCTATCATACCGCCCTTGGCTCGGCCATAGGCACCTTGATACGGGAGAACGGATTCATGACGCTGTCCACGGTTTGCATGGTGGTTGGGATGCAGGCGGCCCTGACGGGCCCTGGTCTGACGGAAGAGGAGAAGAAGGAAGGGTTCGTTTCGCTCTTCAACGGCAAGGACCTGACGGGCTGGCACTACGTCGGCGACAAGGAGAAGGTCTTCCTGGCCGGCGGCGGCGAGCTGCGCTGCAACTCGATCGTCGGTCGGCCTCGCGGCAACTTTCCGGAATGGCTCCGCAGCGACAAGATCTACGAGAACTTCGTCCTGCGGTTCGACTACAAGATCCCCTACTATTGCGAATCGGGGCTGGTGATCTGTGCCCCGCTCCACGGGCGGCTCAGCAAGGTCGGCATCAAGATCGTGATCACGGAGGATACGTGCCGAGGCGCCAAGACGCAGCACACGGGCACGATCCTCGGCGTGAAGCGGGAGCTGGCCCAGGCCGCGCCGAAGCACAGCACGTGGTATCCCATGGAAGTCAAGATGGACTGGCCCATGCTGCGGGTTACGCTCAACGGCAAGCTCGTCCAAGAGGTGAACTGCGAGAAGGAACCGCAGCTTCGCTACCGGACGCGACGGGGCTACATCGGCTTTACGGCCATGGGCGCGCCCTGCTCGTTTCGGAACATCCGCATCAAGGAGCTGCCCAGCAAGGAGAAGTGGGTCGACCTGCTCGCGACGATCCCGGGTATCGACCAGAACCAGAAGTGGATCGCTTTGGAGAAGGGCAAGGACCTCGGCGGCTGGAACATTCTCAACGACGTCAAGTGGTGGGTCCGCGACGGCGTGCTGCGGGCCACGGGCAACGGGTACCTGATCACCGACGGCGAGTGGCAGGACTTCGAGCTGTTTACCTACATCCGGACGACGCCGCTGGCCAACGGCGGCATCTTCTTCCGTTGGAAGGGACTGGACACCAAGGATCGCGCCTACGAGATCCAGATCTACAACAACCCCGACGGCAACAACCCCACGGGGAGCGTCTACCGCTACGACCGGAACTGCAACCTGCCCGTCCTCGGCACGCAGTGGTTTCCCATGCAGATCTTCGTCAAGGGCAAGACGATCGTGACGCGCGTCAACGGCGAGCCGGGCGTGCTCACCGACGATCGTGTCGAGTTCGTCCGCCCCGGGCGGATTTCGCTGCAGATGCACCGCCACGGCGCGCAGATCGAGTGGAAGGACCTTCGGATCAAGCCGCTGAAGTAGAAGCTAGGGATCCGGGACCCGGAATCCGGGACTAGGGAATACGGTGGGCCCCGGAGGTCCGTGGCACGGACATCGTGGCCGCACAGCAAAGAGCGACCGCAGCCCCACACCTGGAACCGGTAGCGTCAGGCCTTTGTGTCCGCTTCGTCGCTTCGTCTTGGCCGGCCCTGATTGCTGGACGACACCTCGTTTGCGCATTACGCTTCCCAGTTCGATAGGCCCGTAGCAGGAGATTCGCCATGGGATCCTGGACCGTTCCAGAGGAAGAGGTCCGCGCCAAGCGGGATCAGATCGGCAGCTACCTCCGCGAGAAGCTCATGCCGTTCTGGATCGAGAACTCGGTCGACGCCGAATGCGGCGGCTTCTTGACGTACTTCGACCGCGACGGCAAGCCGACGGGCGAGACCGAAAAGACGCTCGTCTGCCAGACACGGATGATCTTCACGATGGCGTCGGCCCATCGCGCGGGGCTGGGCGAAGGCCGGTGCGCCGAGATCGCCGAGAGCGGCGCCAAGTTTCTGATCGACCACTTCCGCGATCGGGAGCACGGCGGCTGGTATTGGATCTGCGACCGACAGGGCAAGGTCCTCGAGGACAGCAAGATCATCTACGGCCACGATTTCGCCATGTACAGCCTCTCGGAGCTGGCGCTGGCCACGGGCAGCGATCTCGCCAAGGAGTACGCCCTGGCCACCTACGACGATCTCTGCCGCAACGTCATCGACA
Source organism: uncultured Planctomycetales bacterium (assembly GCA_964550865.1). Lineage (GTDB taxonomy): Bacteria > Planctomycetota > Phycisphaerae > UBA1845 > JAFGLZ01 > JAFGLZ01. Next base: position 3,700 of record CAZKCX010000367.1, on the reverse strand, counting down.
CGGAGCACGGCGGCTACTACGAGATGCTCAACCGCGACTGGTCGCTCAAGCCGCCGGGCGTGTACGGCGGGGATCGAAAGAGCCTCGACGTCCACATGCACATGATGGAGGCGCTGACGACGCTCTACGAGCTGACCGGCAGCCTCGTGCATCGCCGACGCCTGCTCGAGGTGATCGACATCCTCATCCACAAGATGCTCGATCCCGTCCACGGCACGGGCATCAGCCAGTTCTCGCTGGCGCTCGAGCCGCTACGCGCAATCATCTTCAAGTCCGTCTGGGGCAGCGATCGCGACGCGGCCGAGGACGAGGGCCGGCCGATCAACAACACGAACTACGGCCACAACGTCGAGTTCGGCTGGCTGCTGCACCATGCGAGCAAGATTCTCGGGGAGCATTCCGGCGACTACACGGACGTCATCCGCAAGCTCTACGAGCACTGCGTGAAGTTCGGGATCGACCAGGAGTACGGCGGCATCTTCGTCGAAGGGCCCAACGACGCGCCCACCGAAAATGCCGAGAAGGAATTCTGGCAGCAGGCCGAGGCCCTCGTCGGCATGCTCGATGCGTGCGTCCTGTTTCGGGACGACACGTACTGGCGGGCGTTCAATCAGGTCTTCGACTTCGTGTGGAACCACAACATCAACCACGACGTCGGCGAGTGGTATGCGTTGCTCAACCGCGACGGCTCGGTCCGCTGGGACTACCTGGGCCACGCGTGGAAGATCAGCTACCACACGGTACGGTCGATGATCCAATCGGAGAACCGCCTGAATCGGCTGCTGAGCGAGTGAACGAACCCTGTCTATCGCCCTGCGACCTATGCCTTCTATCGCCCTGCGACCTATGCCTTCTATCGCCCTGCGACCTATGCTTTCAGAGCCGGCCTGTCCTCAGGCCGGTCGCTGTTCGTTGCCAAAAGATGCCGACCGGGCCGGAGACGGCCCGCCTCTGAAGACCACTTGATTCGCGGATCGGTGACGAGACAGCGAATCTGAGGGGTAGAACGGAACCCAGCATGCGGATCGTCGCGGACGAGAACATCCCCTACGTGCACGAGGCCTTCGACCGCCTCGGGACGGTCGAGACGCGAACCGGGCGCGCGCTGACGGCGGAGGATGTCGCCGACGCCGACGTCCTTCTGGTTCGATCGGTGACGAAGGCCGACGCGAACCTTCTCGGGTCGTCGAACGTCCGCTTCGTCGGGACGGCCACCATCGGCACGGATCACATCGATCAGGCGTATCTCGCCTCGCGTGGCATTGCCTTTGGCAGCGCCGCGGGCAGCAACGCCAACAGCGTGGCGGAATACGTGATGGCCCAACTGCTCGTCATGGGCCGGCGGCTCGGCATCGACTGGCGGGGAAAGACGCTGGGCGTCGTGGGCGTGGGCAACATCGGCACGCTCGTCGTCCGCAACGCCGAGGCCCTCGGCATGCGGGTCTTGCAGAACGACCCGCCCCGCGCGCGGGCCGAGGGCCCGGACGCGTTCGTCGACCTCGACACCGTCTGCGCCGAGGCCGACGTCATCACGATGCACACGCCCCTCAACCGCGAAGGCCCGGACAAGACCGTCCACCTCTTCGACGCCGACCGGCTGGCGACGCTCCGTCCCGATGTCCTGGTGATGAACGCCGGCCGCGGGCCCGTCATCGACAACGCCGCGCTGCGGGATGCCCTCGAGCAGGGAAGGATCCGAGCGGCCTGCCTGGACGTCTGGGAGACGGAGCCGGATGTCGACGCCGGGTTGCTGAGCAAGGTCGCCGTCGCCTCGCCGCACATCGCCGGCTACAGCTTCGACGGCAAGGTCGCCGGCACGAAGATGCTCTTCGACGCGGTCTGCGCCCATCTCGATCTCAGCGAGACCTGGGATCCCGCCGAGGCCCTGCCTCCGCCGCCCGTGCCGAAGCTCGAGATCGATGCGACCGGCCAGGAAGAATCGTGTCTCCTCCGCGAGACCGTTCGCACGGTGTACGACATCGAGGCCGACGATGCCCGCATGCGGAAGCTGCTCGACCTGCCGGAGGACCGGCGCCCGGCGTACTTCGACACGCTCCGCAAGGAGTATCCCATCCGCCGCGAGTTCCATAACACCGCCGTCACGCTCTTCGGTGGGTCCGATCGGCTCGGCCACACGCTTTCAACGTGGGGCTTCCGCCTTACGGATTGACGGCCGACCGACCGCGCGTGCGGGCTGCCTCCCGTGGGTTTCACCCACGGCTACTCGTGTGATTCCCCTTCGGGGAATACGGCACGTGCCACAGGTCCGGCTTCCCGGCCCGCGGTCGAGCGAAGTTCCTCTCGGTCGGTGGCCGACAAAGGCACCTTGGTGTTAGAATGACCGAACCGGGTGTGGGAGGTGAGAATCTACCTCGCGGGCGTCGTTCGGCTGCCGCGCGGGGCGAGATCGACCGAGATGAAGATGTGGCCTGAGCAGTGAGGGCTTCCAGCCAATCGGAGGGGACAAGAACCGACGATGGCGACCACGTTCCGCTGCAACCTGTGCAACGAAAAACTCACGGTGGACGACGCGCCGGGAACGCGGATCGAGTGCACGAGCTGCGGAGGGACCGTTACGGTGCCGGGGGTCCGTTCATCCTCGGAATCCCCGCCCCCGCCTCCGCCGCCCTCCCCTGCGCCGGAGCAGAAGGGAAGCGACAGCCCGGAGCAACCGCCGGTCTCGGCGCAGCCGGCCACGCCGCAAGCGGAATCCACACCTCCCGAAGAGGCCGAAGCGGCTCAAGAGGGGCAGCTTTCGGCCAAGACGACGAAGGTCCTGGCCGTCACCATGCCGTGGGGCGTGTCGGTCGCCCTGCACGCGGGCGTCTTCGCGATCCTGCTGTTCGTCTTCCTGACCCGGGCCATGCTGGAGGAGCCCGAGGCCGAGAAGGTGATCATCCCCGACGCCCGCCTGGCCGAGGACCCCGGCGCCCTCATCGAACAGATGCAAAAGGAGGTCGACCTCCAGGAGAACCAATCGCGCCGCAAGGCCAAGAAGCACGAGTACCGCAAGGCCAAGACGCGGAACATGCTCTCCGAGACGGCCACCAAGAAGAAGAGCGGTTTGAAGATCATCGGCATCGGCGCGGGCGGCGGTGGCGGGCCTTCGGCGTATGGCCTGAGCGCCGGCGAGGGCGACGGGCCGAAGGCGTCGTTCTACGGGTCCGGCGGGAACGCCTACAAGATCGTCTACGTGATCGATCGCTCCGGGTCGTTCCTGGACACCTTCGAATACCTGCGCGACGAACTCAAGCGGAGCATTCGCGCGCTCGTGCCGCAGCAGCAGTTTCACGTGATCTTCTTTAGCCAGGGCAAGCCGGAAGAGATGCCACCCAAGAAGCTCGTCTATGCCACGGAAGAGAACAAGCAGAAGGCCTTCGCGTACCTCGACGAGGTGGTTCCCGGCGGCCAGACCGATCCGAGACCCGCGCTGGAGCGTGCCCTCAAGTACGAGCCCGAGTTGATCTACTTCATGACGGACGGCGAATTCGAGAAGACCGTGCTCGATCGGCTGCGTCGGTTGAACAAGGACGCAAAGGTCAAGATCAACACGTACGCGTTCCTGAACAACGTCGGCGAGCAGCTGCTCCGGCAGATCGCGCAGGAGAACGGCGGGCGGTATACCTATGTCACCGAGGACGACCTGTGAAGCGAACCCAGCCCATGCGCACAGACCGACCGATGCAAGATCCGTTGGGCC
>CAZKCX010000366.1:0-7116 GCA_964550865.1 uncultured Planctomycetales bacterium | reverse complement strand
TAGGTCGCGCAGACGCTCATGCCCGAGACCCAGAGGCCCGGATAGACCTCGCCCGTCCGTTCGACGACGAACGCTTCGCCCGTCGCGGCGTCCATCGGTCCTTCGCCGGTTTGCACGACGTCCTTGACGTCGGCCAGCGCGCCCCGCTTACGCAGCATGTGCACGACGGCGGCGTCGTGGCCGGTGCCGTCGATGACGGCCTTGGCGGAGAAGGTGACCGGATCGACGTGCACGACGCCCGAGATGCCCGTGCGGTTGACGACCAGGCCGCAGACGCGATCCTTGTAGACGCAGACGTCTTCGGCCGTCGTCAGGTTCAGGATCACCACACCGGACTGAACGGCCTTGACGGAGAGGCAAGCGGCCATCTCCACGGCGTCGACGACGGGAAGATCCTCCTGTCGGCGGTTCGTCCGGACGCCCATCTCCTGGAGGATCGGCAGGGCTTCCGGCTGGACGACGACGTCGTTCATAGCCATCCCGCCGCCCCAGATCCCGCCGCCGGGGGCGAGTTTCCGTTCGATGACCGTGACCCTGTGGCCGTCTTGGGAGAGGTAGTAGCCGGCCGTGAGGCCACACGGGCCGGCACCGACGATTAAGACGTCGCCGGTGATGCGGTCCGTGAACTTGGCGTGAAAGGCGTTGGCGATCGCCCGGGTGATCCGAATGTCGTCAAAGCTGTTTGCATCGCTCATGAACGTTGTTTCCTCGTCAGAACTCAAATCGCGAACCCGCCATACATTCGACGCATCGGTCGGGGAAGCGCTTCCAGAGGAAGATCGTCGCGGCTCGGCCGGTGCAGTGGGCCGGACCGATCACCGAGACGCCATGGAGCTGCAGGGCGTCCGCCGACTTGTCGAGCCGATCTTGCGAGGCCGTCAACAGGTGCATCCCCCCCAGGACGGCGTGGATCTCCTCATCACCCGAGAGCCGCTTCACCGTGTCCAGGGTATTGACCAGCCCGGAGTGGGCGCAGCCTAGCAAGACGACGATGCCTTGGCCAGTTCGCAGCCAGAGGGCCTGATCGTCGAGGAGTCGATCGGGGGTCTGTCCCTCGGGATCAAGGAAGAACGGTCCGCCGGTGTCCTCGAAGTCCGTTCGGCGGGGGACCTCACCCGTCGTGTGGATGTCGGGCAGGATCTCGGTCGATTCGGCCGATAGCTCCAGCGCGCCGACCGACTCGCGGATCTGCTCGATGTCTCGGCAAGGAGCCCCGATCTCTCGGGCCGGCCTGCCGGGCCACTTGCCGTACTTGGGGTCAAACGCGGCAGGATGCGCATGGACCTTCGCGTTCGAAAACCGGCGCAGGCTTGCCGCCAGGCCGCCGGTGTGGTCGTAGTGTCCGTGACTGAGGACGACGGCCTCGGCCCGGGCCAAGTCGATTCCGAGTTGATCGGCGTTGTGGGCCAACGCAAGACCTTGCCCCGTATCGAAGAGGAGCGGCCGTTCGTCGGCCTCGATCCAGAAGGACAGACCGTGCTCGCCCAGCAGGCCGGGCAGGCCGACGGTGTTTTCGACGAGTACGGTGATGCGGAGCTGATCGATCATGGCGTGGGCTCCTTGGGTGGGGTCTTGGGCTTGTGCCGCACGACGATATCGCCGACGGGACAGCCGATGTCCTCCGCGACGACATGGCACTTGGCCTTGAGCAGGAAGAACGTCTCGTTCTCGATCTTACTCAAGGACTCGTAGTTGCCTTGTCCCTTGGAGATGACCAGGTCGCTCGCTTGGAGGCGGGCGCGGAACTCCTCGGAACAGAGCTCCACCACGGTGCCGGGGGCGTCCGCCCCATTGTCGATCACGGTGACGATGTCGGTCAGGTCCGCTTCCTCCGCGTCCTCCATGGTGGCGTCGTTGATGATGGGCCCACCACGAACGACGGCCGTCACGCGGTCGGTCGGCAAGCGCTGGAGGAGGAGCCGGTCGAGGACGATCTCGCCGGCGTTGTCGCAGAGGTAGAGGATGTCGCCGGCCCGCTCGGCGGCCTCCCGGAGCTCCCGGATGTCCGCCCCGTTCATGGATTGGCGAGCGGCATCTTCGAGAGACTGGAGCAGCTGCTCCTCGCCGACGGCCTTGCCCACGCCGAAGTCGATCACATTCCCGGCGATGGCGAAGCGGACGGCCATCTCGAACGGATCGGGCGCGTCCGCGATCTCTTGCTCGAGCTTTGGACGAACGCGGAGGGCCATCTGATTGCACGTGCGCTTCACCTCGGCATAGGGATCGACATGGCCGGTGCGCTCGCGGAGCATGGCGTAGATGCGTTGGCCCATCCAGGCGGGAGGACGCGTGAAGGGCATGTCGGCGACCATCCGCAACGTTTCACGGAGCACGGCTTCCTGGTCGGCTTCGTTGCCGCCGGAGATGCGTGTGCCGTCGATCGCCTGGCGGACGAAACAGGGGACACATTCAAGGTAGGTCTTCATCGGAGGTCCACAGCCGTTGTGCGTATCAGCGGGCGCGGCCGTCACGGCCGACGCCCTGAAGCGTGTGCGGATCCGACGGACGCCGGAACCGCAGAATCCTCCGTTAGGATAACCGACCGAGCCTCTGATGTCATGCCCGGTCCGGGTGGGGGTCCTCTCGCAGCGGGTGGGTGTCGCCCGACTCCATGTCGCACACGCGGACGTCCGAGGAGGGGCATCCCGCGTGGGCGGTCTGCTTGTAGCTCTCGAGTTGCCCGTTCCGGGCGAGATCCTTGGTTCGGTCTCGGAGCGCTGTGATTTCCTCTTTCGACATCGGCGAGAAGGAGCGGGCGAACGCGATGACCCTGTGGACGTCTTCCATCGACTCGCAGCCGGTGCAGACCGTCGTGACGGGTTGCGAGAGCACATACCGCCAGCACTCCTGCGAAGTGAGGTGCTTCGCCCGAGGCAGCTTGCCGAAGGCCAGCGTCTTCATCGCGATCACGCCCATGCCGCGCTTGACCGCTTCCGGGAGGACGTGCTTCTCGAAGCTCTCGTAGTGGTAGTCAAGGGGATTCAGGGCCATCTGCACGGTGGCGAACTCGAAGTCTTGATCGAGCATCTCACGGTGCCATTTCGGGTTGGCGTGACCGGTGAAGCCGATGAAACGGACTTTGCCTTGCTTGCGGGCTTGGAGGAACGCCTCGATCGCCCCGTCCGGGCCGAACACACGCCGGGGATCGTTCCGGGCGATCTCGTGGACCTGCCAGAGATCCAGGCGGTCGGTTTGGAGGCGGCGGAGGCTGTCCTCGAGGTCCCGCATCGCGCCCGCCTTGGTCCGCTTGTTGCTTTTGGTCATGAGGAAGACCTTGTCGCGCTTCGCGCCTTTCAGGGCCTTGCCCATTCGCTCCTCGCTTCGACCCCGGTTGTATTTCCAGGCGTTGTCGAGGAAGTTGATCCCGGCGTCGATTGCGGTATCGATAATGCGCAGCCCTTCGGCCTCGTCGTCATGCTTGCCGATGTGGTAGCCGCCCAGGCAGATGATGGAGACCTTCTGGCCCGTCTTGCCCAGCGGGCGATAGGGCATCTCGCCGTGCTTGACGGTCTCCGCCAAGGCTTCCGAGAGGCGTGGGGGAGTCAGCGATGCCGCAACGGCACCGCCGCCGGCAGTCCGCAGGAATTGGCGTCGGGTGGATGTGGATCCGTTCATGACAGGCCTCCAAGGGGCGCGTGGATTCTGACCGTCCTTTTGATGCCGGACAAGGCAGGAAGCTTTGCGGCGGCCTCAGCACATAAGGCCTTGGTTGCCGCTGGGGTGCGAGCCCGCGCGCGGATATACTCCACTGCCATGTGACGGAACGCAACGGAGACGGCGGATGCACGTTCGAGCCGATTCCCGCGGGAAGGCGTGTATGCCGGTCTCCCAGAATGGGCATGACGGATATGGCCGGGACACGCGAGCGGGACGGGCTTGCGAAAACCAACGCGCTCGACCGTGACGACCACGTCGCCGTCCCGGTCCGTGTGCCCGCGCGGAAGCGAACCTGGTAGGTGATCCAAGGGCCCTCCGCGGGGAACGGCTCACCGGATTGGAGTGCAGACTATGTGGATAGGCCGGGCGGTTTCGAAGGAACTCTGTGTACTCGCGTACCTGCTGGCAGCGGCAGTATCTGGGCATGTAGCGGCCGAGGCGTCGGAGCGCAAACCGTATTCCCACCATCAGGGCTTCGAGGGCGAATGCCCCACGGTGACCTGCTGGGCGAGCAACGGCGAGTCGGAGGTCGTCTCGTGCGGGCCGACCGACGAGAAGGCCCACAGCGGCAAGCGGTCGCTCAAGCTCGACGTAAAGCTCAAGGGCGGCACCTATCACTACTACGGCGTGCAGCATCCGGTGCATTGCGCGGGCAGGCTCAAGCTGACGGCCAAGGTCTTTGTGGCCGAGGGGACGAACTGCCGCGTGGGCTTCGGCACCAACGTCGTCTACCCGCCGACCCATCATTCCGGCTGCAGCCCGGTCCGCGAATTCGATGGCCCCACGGGCCGATGGGAGACGGTGGAGATCGATCTCGTCGAGCGCGGACGATTGGGGGCCGACCGCGTGATGGCCGGTCACACGGCGATGCTCCGCGGCGAGGACGTCGGCGTGGTGCTCGATCGCTGGAGCCTGTTTCTCTACGGCGGTGCGGGCCGACGCGTCGTTGTCTACGTCGACGATGTCCGCCTGGAGGGAGAGATCCCGAGCAAGGCAGCCTTCGAAAGGGACGTCAACCGGCGTTGGCAGGCTGCGCAAGAGCGGCTGGCCAAACGTGTGAAGCAGTGGCGAGGCGCGCTGGGGACGGCCGCGGCGAAGGTCGCCAACGTCAGCGGCGTCCCCGCCGAGGCCAAGCCGTTTCTCGATGCGATTCAAAAGAGCATGTCCGAGGCCCGTCGGCTCGTCGCCACTCTGGCGAAGCGCGGATACGGTTCGAAACAGGATTTCAGTGCGATCGAATCCGCCCTGGAGATGGCCCGCCACGGCCCGGCGACGCTCGCTGCAATATCGGATGGAATCCGGAAGAATCAGCCGTTGCTGCTGTACACCCCGCAGGCCATTCGCGACGTTCGATTCACGCCGCGCGCGTTTCCGATTCCCGGGACGCTCGGCGATGAGCTTTCGTGCTCGGCCTGTCGCGGGGAATACGAATCGGTCTCGCTCGTCGTGTACGCGCTTCGGGAGCTGAAGGGCCTTCGGCCGGAGATCAGCGAGCTGACCGGCCGGTCGGGAACGATCCCCGGCGATGTGGTCGATCCCTACGTCGTGAAGGTGTGGTATCAGGCCGCTCGCGAGATCTGGCCCAAGCCGGGCTTGAAGACGCTCGCGCCGGAGTTGCTGCTCAAGGACGATCGGCTTGTCCGCGTGGACTACGAGAAGGGCGCGAACTACCTCCGCAGCACGGACGTTGCCGGCACGCACAAATACGTCCTATGTAGCGGCAAGACGAGCGAGAATCTCGCGGATGTACGCCCCATCGACGCGGAAACGCTCCTGCCGATCACCGTTCCGGCTCGAACACTCCGGCAATTCTGGCTGACGATTCGGGTGCCGGAGGACGCGAAGGCGGGCTCCTATCGCGGCACCGTGACGCTGCGGTGGGAGGGCGGTAAGCGCGCGGTCCCCCTCGAGCTCACGGTCCATCCCTTTGATCTGCTCCCGTCGCGGTTGACGTACTCGATCTACTACCGCGCCAGGCTATCCGCCAACGGCGTGCCGACGATCGGCTCGGAGTACAAGAGCGAGACGCAGTACCGCGCGGAGATCGCGGACATGAAGGCCCACGGCGTGTTGTACCCCACGAACTACCAGCGATGGGACGAGCGGCTGCTCCCGCGGGTGATGGAGATCCGGCGCGAGGTGGGCCTGCCGACGGACGCGTTCTATACCCTCGGGTGTCCGACCGGCGCGCCGCGGTCTGAAAAGGACCTGGCCCGACTCCGAGAACGCGTCAAGAAGTGGGTGGCGTTCTGCCGCCGGTACGGCTATCGCGATGTCTACTTCTACGGCATCGACGAGGCACGGGGCGATCGCCTGATCGCCCAGCAAAGGGCGTGGGAGACCGTACAGGAGGCGGGGGGCAAGACCTTCGTCGCTTGCTACCACAAGACGTTTGAATCGATGGGCGAGCGCCTGAACTGCGCGGTGTTCTCCGGGCGACCCGATCCCGAGGAGGCGAAGAAGTGGCACGGCATCGGGTCGCGCATCTTCTGCTATGGCTATCCGCAGGTCGGCAACGAGGAGCCCGAGCGCTACCGTCGCAACTTCGGTCTGCTCCTGTGGAAGATGGGCTACGACGGAGCGATGGACTACGCGTATCAGCACGGCTTCAACCACGTATGGAACGACTTCGACAGTGAGCGATACCGCGACCACAACTTCACGTATCCGACGGTCGACGGCGTGGTGGGTACCGTTCAGTGGGAGGGCTTCCGCGAGGCCGTTGACGACGTGCGCTACATGACGATGCTCGAGCGACGCATGCGGGACGCGCCGCCGGCGAAGAAGCAGACCGTCGCCGAAGCGCAGGCGTGGCTCGATGCACTCGATCCGGAGGAGGCGGATCTATACGAGGTGCGTGATCGCATGGTGCATTTTATCACCGCGCTGCAATGACCGAGGCGAGCGAGTTGCCGAAGGTGGGGGGATGATCTAGGCTCAAGGTTCTTATGAGTGACGCCGACGCCCCGTCTCCGCCGCTTCTGAGCGCGAACCGCGTGCGGGTGGAGTTCGACGATCTCGTGGCGGTTCGCGATGTCTCGTTGCGACTGGACGCCGGCGAGGTACTCGGGCTCGTCGGGCCGAACGGCGCGGGCAAGACGACGTTGCTCCGCGTGCTCACGGGTCTGCACCCACCCGACGCGGGGATCGTGGAGATCATGGGGCGACGGATCGACCAGAGCGGCCCCGCGAGCCTGGTGCACGTGGGCTTCACGCCGGACACCCCGGCAGTCTACGAGGAGCTCACGGTCGAGGACTTCCTGCGGTTCATCGGCAAGGCCTACTTGATCGAGGAGTCCGAAATCGAGGAACGAATCGACTTCTGGCTCGAGCGGGTGTGGCTCACCGAGAAGAAGGGCGAGAAGATCAAGGCGTTGTCCCGCGGGATGCGCCAGCGGATCGCGATCGCGCGGACACTGCTCCCCAACCCGACCGTCGTCCTGCTCGACGAGCCGGCGG
>CAZKCX010000365.1:0-7159 GCA_964550865.1 uncultured Planctomycetales bacterium | reverse complement strand
GGCGCCCCCATGCCTTCCTTGGTTCCCCAACCTGCCTGAGGGCTGAACGGTTACTAGAGAATAGTGAAGAGTCTTGGCATGGGCCTAAACGGAGAGCTTCGTACCAGTAAGGGAGGTCGCGAATGACCCAAGTCGGAGATCTGTTTCGAAACAAACGACTGCACGCGGGGATGAGCATCAAGGACGTCGCCGTCGCCACGGGGCTGAAGAACATCAACAAACAGATGAGGGTCCTGCAAAATATCGAAAGCGGCCGAGAGCACTTGCCAAGGGACGTCTTCCTTGAGCGGTTCGGCCGCGTGTTGCAGATCGACCGAGCTGAGATCATCCAGGCCATGGCCCAGGATTATGCCGAACTTGATAGGCCACTGGCGAAGCCCTATTTGACTATCCGGGCCGTGCCCGGCTTCTATCTCCACCGAGAATTGCCCGATGGGTGCTCGTTCGAAGAGGCGTGTGAGATCGCACGTGACATCGTGCGAAAGAAGCGGATGCAGGTCGCCCTCGTCCTGTCCCGTGTGCGGAGCATCTTCTTTCTCAAATCAGGAGAAGCCGTCGAGGGTAACTTCGCTCCGGCCATGCGTGTTGGCAGCTACGGCAAGGATGCACTTCGCCTTGCCAAGAGGGCCGCGGGCGTGCCACGGGAGCCCGCCCTCCGTTCCACGAAGTGACAATCCGAACGAACAGGTCGAAGCCTGGTCGTTGGTCTTGAGGGGGCATGACTCGGAAAACCCAGGAGAACAGCGAATCGGAAACGCAATTCGGCCTCAACTGCCTTTTGACTGATCAGAGAGGAAGGGAGAAACGGAAAAGCCTTTCCCAATCAGAAACCAGCCGTCAACAGGAGCGAGTCATGCGTCCGACCGACAGGCGATAGCCGGTGATCGAGAAGTAGGCCGTGGCGATGTCGACCGGGCGCTCGACGGTCTCGGTCAGTAGGCCGCCAAGGATCTCGCCGAGTCGATGCTCCTGGTTGTCGATGACGAAGGGGATTGTCATAACCAAGTTGACTGCAATCCAGCAAGGGCGGAAGCGCCAGACTCAGAACGCCCTGACGGCGCCGGTGGCGTCTCGATCTGCCGGGGCCTACCCAATAGCCGAAAGCGCATCCTCAGCCCACGCGAGGGTGTGCTCCACACACGCCACCACAGATGCCCGATCCAGGTCCACCTCCTGCGGTTCGCCCATGTCGTCATATCGCAGCGCCACACTGAAGGGCGTCAGGCGCGACAACCCTTCGGCCTCTGGTGGCGGGTCGATGTCCTGCTCAGCCAGCTTGGCCACCAGCATCGCCAGGTTGTGCGTCGGCGGATACTCAACCTCGTGAGCGGTGAGCACGGCTTTGAGGGCCTTTTCGACGGCCTGTTGTGCATGGAAGCCCAAGGGCCAGTCGGGGGCGGCCGGATCATCCGCCAGTCGGGTCAGGATGTACGCGTCGTCGCGGGCCTTACCCAGCAGACGGCGGCCGTTCTGAAGCCGCGGGTTCATACACCTTGCCTTCCTTCCTTGCTCGGGCGGCAAGGCTGTTCGGGTTGTCACGTTCCCGCTCGAACGAGTCCCGGCCGACCACCACCACGTCCGCCGGGACCATCGCCGAGCCCAACAGTGCGGACAGCCGCACCATCTCGTCGAACCTGTTCGTGACTTCCGGTTCCACCACCAGAAAGTCGTAGTCGCTGTCAGGGCGGGCGTCTCCCGTCGCGCGCGAGCCGAACAGAATCACCTGCGAGCCCGCCGGAACGGCCTCGAACAGCAACGCCAAGGCCCTTTGCAGCACGTCATCATCTTGCATAACCCGTCCTTCGAATCCCGTCCGACGCCCCCATCAAGTATACCCGTTCGAGTATCACAGCGTTACACGCTTCGTCCTCGGCTCCGCGAGACTGCCGCCCCGCGGTCAACGGAACTCCTTGAGCCGCTTGTTGACGCCCGCTAGGTCGAACTGCTCCGGGTCGAACCCATCACCCAGCCATTCCATCATGTTTTTGTGCTCTTCGTGCTTGGGATCGGCGATGATGTCCAGCAGCTCCTGATAACCCCACGCTCCGCCGCAGTCCTCCGGCGGGCAGTTTCGCTGACCTTCCAGGCAGATCAGGTAGTGCGTTCCGGAGGCCGGCGGGCCGATCTTGACGACCGTCAGCTCGTGTTCCCATCCGTCCCCGAAGTCGTATTCGTAGATGAACTTCGCCCGCGTGCGTTTGACGACGTGGTGTAGTCCGACCTGGGTTTCATCCCTCATGTCTTCGTCGAGGTCGCCCTCGGGATCGGGCGTGCCGTAGTACTCGCCCTGGATGATGAACTGATGGAGATGGCGGTCCCACCACCCCATCACGACCTGGATGACCCGGTGCAGCCCCCAGAGCGAGATGTTGTACGGCACGGCGAACCGTCGCCGAATGGGCGGCTCGATCTCCAGGAGCCGAATCTCCAGCTCGCAGACCTGTTCTACCGGCTTGTTCGTTCTCTTGGGCATCGCCTCCTCCTTACAACGGCCTTGACGGATGATCGTCCGGCGCGGCGGTTCCTCACCGGTCTTTCTCCTCGACGACCATGTTGAGATCCCCGGCCACCTTGCCGAACAGAAAGACGACGCCCTGTTCGTTCAGCGGGGCATTGACCAACCTTCGGAAGTTGATCAGATCGCCGACGATGTTCTTGTCTGTGGCGCTCATGGTAGAATCCTTCCATGACGCAATTCATGATTTCACCTGGACGGCTACTGCCTAGCCTGAAAGCTCGTCTTACCCTTCCAGCGTTAAGCCGAGGCGTCCGATACTCGCTGTGCCCTTAGCCATTCCTACCGCAATTTGATACCAAGAGTCTGCCCACGCTACATAACTAGCAGCCACTGCCCGGTTCCGCGAGGAATCGCTGAACGTAGCGTTGCGCATCTTCGACATCTTCGTGCTTGACCGCCGACCCTCTTCCGTGTGCAGCGCTGTTGCGGAGATCAGCAATGGCCTGAATCCGACGCCACACGGGCTGTGGATAGAGCCTATCGCGCAGAAGATCATTGTATTTGCCGATCGTCCCATTTCCTTGCCATGGCAGACCACGCGCTTCACAGAGTTTCCGCAGGTGGTCTTCGAGAACGCCGCCAATCAGGACCATGGCAGCGACAGAGTACTTCGCATTCAGAAGTTCCTCAGCCTGAACAAGGAGGTCATCATGAATGCTCGCTCGCAGGCGTCGAGGATGTCCTGAAGTCGGAGTCGGTCGCCTCTCATAGCGGAACGGCCTCTTTCAGGACGCGATCACGGAAACGGTCGCGCATGCCGCGTTCACTGATGACGTCGACCTTCACGCCGAGCAGCTCTTCCAGGTCGACGATCAGCCCGCCGTGGTCGAAGAGCGAGCGTCCCGGCTCGAAGCGTACGATCAAGTCGAGGTCGGACTCTTCGGTCACGTCGCCCCGCGCGACCGAGCCTACGATTCGCACGTCGCGTGCGCCGTACCAGGAGGCGATTTCGAGAATCTCGTCGCGCTTCTGTCGTATGGTCTCGCTGGTGATCATGATGCCATTGTACCTGATCCGGGCTTGCCTGCCGCGAAGGGTCGAATCGCGCGCGAAGGTCGTGTATCCGCACGCGGGACCACGCCGCTTGGCCACATGATCCATGGTAGCCGCCTCACGCCGTGCCGTCATCAAGAAACCCAACATCCCTGGGTGCGGCAGGCACGTCGGCGAGCGATACGGAAAGGGCATGGTCCTCCCAACATCCCTGCGCGAGGCGGGACACCTTTCCCTTGGCGTAGGGGCCGAGCTTCGGCGGCGCCTGAACGGCCTCATCCCAGCAGTTGGTCGGTGGTTGCGTTCGGTGGTCAGCCTTGATCGGTTTGCCCGCCAGTGGGAGTAGTTTTCCGATGGAACTCGGCCACCTACTCTACCACTACCTATCCCTTCTACTACTACCTACTACTACATAGGGACGACGCTTAAAAGCGTTCTGAAACGAGGCTTGCTGACGCAGCTGCAACTCACTCCGCTGATGTTCCACTGGAAGCGCACTCTCACTGACACATGGACCCGAGCAAACCGAAACCTATTTATAGGTCCGCTTCCTGTGGCTGCATGACTCGGTGTTTTTCCGATGGAAACCCTCAACGTTCGCAGCAAGATTGCCAGCCAGATCGAGCACATGCTCGACCATGCCATCGTGCGAGACCGACGATTCCTCGATGATGAGCAACTCATCCGCTCGGAACAGTTTGCCGTCCTGGAGGAGATCTTCAACGCCAACGTCCGCGATGCCGAGATCCGCGAGATCAGCTCCCATTTCGCCCCGGTCCTGCGGGGTGATCATCCCGTTCATCTGGCCATCTGGGGCAAGACCGGCACCGGCAAGACGCTCACGGTCCGGTACTTCTTGAACCTGCTGGCCGACATGTGCCGGCGTAAGCGACTCCGCCTGCGGCACGAGCACATCGATCTATCGACGCCTCGGCCCTGCTCCCGGGCGTTGAATGACCTGGCCTGCCTGCTGAACGCCAGCAGGCGCTACAAGAAGGGCATCTCCCTGGAGGAGCTCATGCTCCGGATCGAGGCCGCCTTGAAGGATTACCGGGGATTCCTCGTGCTCTTCGTGGACGAGTGCGACCATGTCCGCAGGGACAAGGACACGTTCATGACCTTCCTGGTTCGTAGGCTGCCTCAACGCATCGTGGCCAAGCTGATCCTGGTGTTCGCCTCGAACCGCCTGAACTGGTCCGACAACCTCGACCCGCGAATCCGCTCGTTTCTCAAGCTCAACGAGCTCATCTTCAAGCCGTACGACGCGGTGGACCTCCAGCAGATCCTCAGCATCCGCGTCAAAAAGGCCCTCCAGCCCGGCGCCGTGAAATCCGGCGTCATCGAGAAGATCGCCGCGCTGGCCAGCCGCGACCACGGCGACGCCCGCCAGGCGGTGGCCCTCCTGGCCCGAAGCGCCTACCTGGCCGAGAAGGCCGGCGAGAAGGTGTCGATGGAGTTGGTGGACCAGGCGGCCGACCAGATCGAATTGGACCGATACGTCACGATGATCCGAACCGCGCCCAAGCAGCTCCAAGCGGCGATGCTGGCCGTCATCCACGCCGGCAGCACGTCCACCGCCGGCGTCGCGACCGGGCAGGCGTACGACGCGTACAAGGCGTTCTGCTCCGAAACCCGCCTGAGCGTGCTATCGGGCCGGGCCTTCAGCGACCTGGTCGGTGAGTTGGATATGTACTCGCTCGTGCGGTCGAGAGTGCTCTCCAAGGGGCGCTACGGCCGGACCCGCGAGATCGTCCTGGACCTACCCGAGGACGTGATCGCCAAGATCCATGACGTCATTCTGATGAACTTCGACCTGCCAAGGCGGGCCTCGAAACCACAACACGCGAGGTGATCCATGTGGAGGCATTCAACGCAGCAGCGATGGGGCGTTCGGCCGTTGTGGCCGTCGCGCAACCCTACTTTCAATACCATTTGATCATCGACTTCCTGTTCTTCCTGGCCCTGTTCGGGTGCTTGATTCGGGCGTCCACGAAACAGCGGTTTCCCGGCCCGGTGGCTAAGCTCCTCTCCGTTGTGGCCGGGGCCTACCTTGACCGAGCGTACGGTCCGAATGCGAAGGCGGCTCTCCAGCTGAAGCTACGCCGGGGATTCCTGCAAGCCGATGCCGTTAGGCACCAGGCGTCGGGTCTCGAAACGCCCTCTGCAGGTCTCCATCATCCCGATCTTGCTCGATCAGATAGGAGAGCTTCAGGTTGATGTCGCGCGTAGTGTGGTCGATACGGACTATTGCCGCCTTGACGCGTTGCCACTCGACTTCTTCGTCCATCCCGTTTGCTGTTTCCATTTTGGAGTGATGAAAATGCGGCCTGCCTTATAAACCTGTCGCTTGGTCTGCGCGTAGAATGAGGGTATGCGGCGGACTTGGCCATGGTGGGTTCGGGTAGCTGTCTCGGTCGGCGTTGTCGTACTGGCGTATTGGCCGTACACGGGCTGGCGCTGGTCCTCACGCCTCGTGAAAGGGCCAGGGCTGGCGGCCGTGTCGCCGAGCAATACGGCCATATCAAAGCACTGCCTGATGTCCTTGCTGGTCGAGCGAACCAGCGTCATTGCCCGCCAGCCAATCTCGGGCCGCGCCCCGTTCTGGAAGCTCTCCTATGCGATCGCGATCGCGATGCCCGCCTCCCTGATCGGCGTGGTCGTGTTTGCGGCGTTGACGCGTCGATACGGGCCCAGGCCGGAACCGGATCCGTACACGCGATGTCGCAAGTGTGGCTACATCCTGTGCGGCTTGAGCCGACCTCGATGCCCCGAGTGTGGGGAGGCTATCTGATGCGACGCGCCTGGCCGATCTGGCTTCGGATCGCCGTATCGGTCGCCGCGGTTCCGGTGATCTACTGGCCGTTCGCGCAGTTCCGGTGGACGAGGTTCACACTGAGCAGCGGGGGATCCGGCCCCGATACGCTGCCTGTCTTCTTCACGACGCCCACCGGGAATCTGACCTACTGGATCGATTGCCAGACATGGCCGTTCGCGACGGGCCTGGTAGAGGCCGTGGTCGGAGCGATCCTTGCGATCCTCATCTTCACCGCGTTGACGTACCTGTTCGGAAGGGACCGCGTGCGCGAGACGCGATGCCGACGGTGCCGGGAACTCCTGGAGGGGCTGGCCGAACCGCGATGTCCGGCCTGTGGGGAGAGAATCTGAGCGGGGATAAGACACGAGGCCCGTCAGTGCCCCGACGAACGAAACCGCCGACCACCCCAGCCCAGGGCGAAGACCCCATCCAAAACCGAAAGGCTTAAGAACTCCACGCGATTACCCGTCATCACTGGGGCGTAACGACGCCCGCCAAGCAACGATGGCATACGACTACCCCCTATACGCGCCGGCGCGGCTGCCGGCCACGGAAGGCTGCGCCGCCGTGGCCGGTTGGACCTATCCGAAAGCCACCCCCGCCTCCTACCGGAAGGAGGACGACCTGTGCTCGATTCTCGGGATCGAAGAGGGTTGGCAAACCGAACGGCATCCCTTCCGATCGGACGATCCTGCCCAGCTCGTACTCGGCGAGAAGGCCGAACTCGGCAAAATGGGCGTCGGGGTCCTGGTCTATCAGATCCGACAGCGCGAGCGGATCAAGGACGAGAACCTCAGGCGGATCCTCTACCAGGAGGTGGCCGTCGGCGGCCA
>CAZKCX010000364.1:0-7174 GCA_964550865.1 uncultured Planctomycetales bacterium | reverse complement strand
TGTTGAAGCCGAGCGGCTCGAGCTATTCCGCGTCGAACCGCTCGCGGTAGGCCTGCTTGACGATGCGGTATCTCTCGTCGGGATCCGGGTTCGCGGGCCTCTCCAGGATCGCCGTGAGCCCCGTGCCCGAGTACTCGACGTAGACGTCGATGCCTCCGCTCGTGAGGGCCCCGTGGCAGATCATCGTCCCGCCGAGGTTGAAGGCCCGCTCCACGGCGAGGTCCGTCCGGGCCTGGATCAACTGGGCCATCATCTCACCCAGGATGAACTGCTCCGTGAAGTTCTTCGAGCCGATGCGAATCGTCCCCTTCGACCCGCCGGACGACGACGCGCCCGTCGAGGACGGCGCGGCCACCGAGGACGCCACGCCCAAGGCGATCAGCAGCACCGGCGAGACGAGCGCGACGGGTTTGAGCCGGGCCTTGATCGTTCCGCGCTCGCTCTGTCGGGTGGGCCGCGTCCCCCACTCGGCGGCGCCGAGCGTGAAGTCCACCAGCAGCGCCAGGATCGCCGCGGGGACGGCCCCCAGCATGATCAGCTCGGTGTTCGACAGGGCCAACCCGCGGTTGATGAACTGGCCCAGTCCGCCGGCGCCGATGAAGGCCGACAGCGTCGCGATGCCCACGCCCACCACGGCGGCCGTTCGGATGCCCGCCACGATCACGGGCATCGCTAAGGGGATCTCGACCATCCAGAGCTGCTGGCCCGACGTCATGCCGATGCCGACGGCGGCCTCCTTGATCTCGGCCTCGACGCCCTCCAACCCTGCCAGGGTGTTTCGGACGATCGGCAGGAGCGCGTAGAGCGTCAGGGCGATGATGGCCGGAACGGCGCCGATCTGTTCGAGCAGGACGAGCAGGATGGCGAGCATCGCCAGGCTGGGGATCGTCTGGAGAATGCCCACCGCGCCGAGCAGACTGCCGCGAAGCCTCGGCGTCCGGGCGGCGAAGATTCCCAGCGGGATGCCGACCGCAATGGCAAAGCCCGTCGAGACGCCCGTCAGGATGAGGTGTTCGCCCGTGCGCAGCCACAGCTCCGGCAAGCGATGCTGCACCACGGTGAGGAAGGAGGCCAACATCAGGTCAGATCCTTAAAGGCGGACAGCTGCTCGGCGGGCTTCGAGAACAGATCGCGCACGAACGGCGTGGCCGGTTCGGCGACGACGTCGCGCTTCGTGCCGAGCTGCTCGAGGTTGCCGTCGTGGAGCACGGCGATCCGGTCCCCCAGCGTCAGGGCCTCGAAGATATCGTGCGTGACGAAGACGATCGTGATGCTGAGCTTGGCCTTCAGGCTCAGCAGCTCCTGCTGCAGGCTGTCGCGCGTGACGGCGTCGAGCGCGCCGAACGGTTCGTCCATCAAGAGGTAACGGGGGTTCGGGGCGAGGGCGCGGGCGACGCCCACCCGCTGTTGCTGTCCGCCGGAGAGCTCGTCCGGCAGGCGATCGGCATAGTCGTCGGGCGGCAGACTCACCAGCTCAAGCAGCTCGAGCGCCCGCTCCTTGCGCTTGGCGGCCGGCCAACCGAGCAGCCGCGGGACGATGCCGATGTTCTCGGCCACCGTCATGTGCGGGAAGAGTCCGATCCCCTGGAAGACGTATCCGATCGAGCGTCGCAGGTCGATGGGGCTTCGGCTGAGGATGTCCGTGCCGTCGACCCGGATCTCTCCCTCGGACGGTTCGATCAGCCGGTTGATCATCTTCAGGGTGGTGGTCTTGCCGCACCCGGAGGAGCCCAGGAGGATGAGCGTCTCGCCTTCGGCGATCTCGAACGAGAGGTCGTGGACGGCATAGCTCTGTCCGTCGTCGAAGGACTTGCTGACGTGCTTGAGCGCGATCACGATAAGACAAGATGCTTGCGGCGGCGAGCGCCGACAGGGGTTACGCGAATCCGCAGGGGGAAGCCCTGTTCCGTATCCGGCAGGCGGGCCTGATTCTCGCGTCCCATCCTAGGAGCTTTCCGGCACACCCGCAACCAGGCCTTGCACACTCCCTTGTCAGCGCAAATGCGTTTCGGCACCCCGCCGATACCTCGTTGATCCCATACCGGTCGATATCTACAATACAGGTGTCACGTCAGACATCATCTCTTTATGGGTGAGAAGGCGCAGCAGCGCCGGGAGCGAACGCTATGTCAATCGGTTTCATGTCTCTGGACGAGGCCAAGGATCGCCTCGGCAAATCGGAAGAGGAGCTCCGCGACCTGGCCGAGAAGGGGAACATCAACCTGATCGAGGACGAGGGGGAGATCTATGTCAGCGCGGCCGACGTGGAAGACATGGCCGGCGACACCAGGCCGAAGCGCGGTGCCGCTCTCGAAGGCATCGACCCGAGCGTCCACGTGCCGGAGGAACGGGAGCACACCGAAGAGGACGACATTCCCATCGAGCTCGAGCCCGACGAGGAAAGCCAGCAAGAGAGCGGCATGTCCAAGATCAAGGCGTTCGGCGGGACGGGCATCCAGGCCAACCGGGGCATGTTGGATACATCCAACCTGCAACGAGGCATGAACAAGACCGGCGGCGGCGCCACCCGCTGTCGCACCTTCCACGCAAAGCTGAACGACTCGTCGATGGCGTACATGAACAATCAGATCAACGAGTGGATCGACTCCGATCCGGAGATCGAGATCAAGTACGCCACGAGCTCCGTAGGTGTGGTGGAGGGCAAACACGCCGAGCCGCATCTGATCCTGACGGTCTTCTATTGATGCCGTGCGCGCGCCCGTCGGCGACCCCGTCGGCCAACGCGGTTGGTGACGGGGCAAGGCGTCCGCTATCATGTCCCCCCGTGGATGAATCGCGGGCCGACCCCGCTGACGTGAGGCGCGGCATGACGAGTTCCGAAACGCCGACGGATCTGCGTGCAGCGGCGGTCCGCCTGGCCCGCATGGGCGGCGAGATCGCCGCGAAGCGCATC
The DNA here is from genome assembly GCA_964550865.1 of uncultured Planctomycetales bacterium. Classification (GTDB taxonomy): domain Bacteria; phylum Planctomycetota; class Phycisphaerae; order UBA1845; family JAFGLZ01; genus JAFGLZ01. The sequence continues at coordinate 4,260 of CAZKCX010000364.1, read as the reverse complement.
GGACAGGCCGAAACCCACCGCAAGGAAGATCGCTCCTACATCACCCAAGTCGACTTCGAGATCCAAGACGCCTTGCTCGCGGTGCTCGCCGAGGAGTTCCCGAGCCACGCCGTGCTGGCCGAGGAAGAGCAATCCCAGCCGGACCGGCACGCATCGACCCACGGGGCCCGCTTCTGCTGGGTGATCGACCCCCTCGACGGCACGCGAAACTTCAGCCGCGCGCTGCCGGTCTTCGCCACGTCGGTGGCCGTGCTCGACGACGGCCGACCCGTCGCAGGAGCGGTCTGCCATGCCATGACCGGCCAGGTCTTCGAGGCGTCGGCGGGTGGGGGCACGACGGTGGACGGCAGGGGCATTCGCGTTCGGGACAAGCCGCCGTCGCCGGATACGATCATCACGATGCGGGGACGGAGCGGACACCCCGCCCCGCCGGAGATGCATCATTGGATCGATCGCCATGCCTTGCGGAATCTCGGGTCGGCCGCCCTCCATCTGGCCCTGGTCGCCGGCGGCGTCACCGACGCCGCGTATCAGCAGCAATGCAAGCTCTGGGATCTGGCCGCGGGGTATCTGTTGGTCGTCGAGGCCGGCGGGGTGATCAGCCTACCGAGCGGCGCGCCGATCTTCCCACGTTCCCCCGCCGCGTATCGCGACCAGGATATCGGCTTCCTCGCCGCGGGACCGGCATTGCATGAACACCTACTGCGAGATATTCGCACGGTGGGGAAATGAGTCGCCGGACGCGGGGACACCGGAACCAGGAGGACGTTCCGGGAACGCGGTCCTCTTCACCGGCGGCGGCTACGGCTGCTCCTCCCACGAGAGCCGTAGCCCCTTTTGCGGGATGAGCGGCCTCGCTTGACCTTCTTGTCATCACGCTTGGCACCCTTGTCCACCTTGATCGTCTTCTCGCGCGGCCCGCGGGTCCGCTCCAGGAGGTCTCGGTAGCGGGGGTCGTCCTTGTCGCTCGCGGCATACCGTCGATGCAGTTCGCCGTCCTCGTCCATATAGACCAGGGATTCGCTCGTCGGCCGACCCCAATCACTCAGGGCGTAGCCGCCGCTCGACTGTGCTTGCAGCGATTGGTAGGGAGCCTCGAGCTGCATGTCGACGGCCATGGAGCCGGTGAAGAAGTCTACCTCTTCGCGCCAGGTATTCTCGCCGATCTTCACCTGGACGCCGCGGACGTCTCCGATCTCGAACCCGGGCTGCACGGTGAACGTCTGGCGAATCCACCCGCCTTGGTACCACTTGAAGACCTCGACCCGCAGCGACTCGGTGCGCGTGTCCTTCCCGACGAGATAGAAATAGGTATCCCGATCGACGCTGACGGGCTCGGAGGGCACGGACCACTCCCCGTAGAGCACGGGTTTGGTGGCGTCGTTCGGATCCTCGATCTTGCCGGCGGCCCGACAATACTCGTTCAGGATGCCCACGCGAATGGCGTAGCGATAGGTCCGGCCGGGCTCGGCCGTCACGTCGAAGACACGGATCTTCTGGAGGAGGGGCTGTCCTGCCGGGCCCGGGGCGATCTCGGCTCCCTCCGCCAAGCCCAGGATCTCCCTCAACCGCTGCTCCTCCTCGCGGCTGGCGGCGCGACTGACCTGGTGCGCCTCCAGTGCCTTCCGCGCGAACTCCTGGGCCTCCTCGCGTTGGCCGTCCTTCAGGGCCTGCTCGGCCTTGGCCAGGTGATCGTCGATGAAGGCCTCGGCCTCGTCGGCGTCTCGGAAGTCGTATTCGGTCTCCGTCTTCTCCTCGGCATCCGGGCGGGCGGTCCGCCGGCTGGAATCGGTGCGGGCATTCCGACGGGCCTCCCTGGCGCGGCGCAACGCCTCCGACCGTCGCTCACCGGTCTGCCGAACTGCTCGCGCGACCGGCGGCGAAGGGGCGCCCGCCGCCTCGCCGGGCTGATAGGCCGGCGCCCCCGTTCGGCGCGTCGGACCCAACGGTAGCAGAAGCTCTCGTTGCACGGTTTCGCTGCGGATCTGGTCCGCGTATTCGACGAACTCGGCGTAGCCCTCGCGCGACAGGGCGTTCTCCCCGACCAGCCGCAGCTTCGGCGGCTCGGGGATGGCGATCTCCCGATACGGCGTGACGGGCTCCCAGTCGGTGTACTCGGGTCCCAGCCCGATTCGCTCTTGCCGCATCACCTCCACCGAGGCGATCGTGACCTCGCCGAACTCCTCGGCATACCCTTGCTCCTTCAGGACGTCTTGCTGCCTCGCGAGATCGAACGACGAGTGAAGGACCACCAGGTCGATATCCTCTTCGAGGACCTCCTCGGCCTGCGGCTGTCGGGGCGCGGTGGCTTCCGCCGGAGGGCGTGGCTCCTTCGGGGGCTGGGCCAGGACGCGCTGATACTCGGCGGTCGGTTCGCCGGGCGGGATGACATCGGCCAACGCGACGCCCTCGCGGACGCGCTCGACGCGCTCGAACTCCAATTCCTCGAAAGGCAACCCGGGAGGAACCGCCGCGGTGAGCAAGTTCTCGGCGGGTCCCTGTCTCGGCGGCTCGAACTGCGCATCCAGCTCGGCTTCCCACTCGGGCGGCTCGATGCTGTCACCCGGATCGGCCTGCGGCCTGCGCAACGACTGCACGAGCGCCGTGGCGCGCTCGAGGGCGATGCGGTCCACCTGCGCCGGATACACGGTCTTGCCGTCGATCTCGACGGTGTTGGGCTTGCTGATGAGATACAGGAACACGACCGCGAGCAGGTACAGCGCGGCAAGGCCGAGAACCGCCTTCTCGATGTGCTGCTCCACAAGGCCGACGCTCTTCTTCGCCATGGTTGACTCCTATGGGGCCGGCCGAAAGAACCGCCAGGCCGGTAGAGCGCTCCGCTGCTTCTATCTTCTTGCTCGACCGCGCCGGCCGCGGCCTCTTGCTCGCTCGTCCTCTTCGCCGGGGATCGGATGCCCCAGAGCCATATGGACGGCCTTCGGCATCTTCTCGGCATAGACTTGGGGGAAGAAGTAGCGCTCGAACGTCATGGTCACTTCGACGAGCGGGGCATCGCCGTAGATGTACTCCGTGCGAAGCTCACCCCGATTCGGTGCGCGGTACTTCACCAGCGTGGGCACGTAGAAGTTGGCCCGCGTGATCGCGTCGACCACCTTCTCGAGGTATCGCTGATCGAGGATAAGCTGAATGGAGATGGGCACGACGTCCAAGTCCGGACCGCTCTGTCGACCGGTCCAGCTCGGGGCGTTCAGATCCGCCGTCAGCGCCGGCTGATCGACGGCCTCGGGAGAATCCCTCTTGTCGGCCGTACGCGGCGAGCCCAATGCCCCGAGGCCTTGAAGCCCTCTGCCGCGCGGACGAGGTGCCGGGGCCTTGGCCCGTCCGCGCCCTCGAGCGGCTCCCTTCCCCGGCGTCTCCTCGATCGCCGCCTTTCGATAGTCCCCCACGCTCAGCTTCAAGAGCCGTTTGACGGGCAATTGCGTGACGTTGGCCTTGGGGTCCTTGAGTACCTGCGTGGCCACGGCGTCGTTCACCCCCGCCAACGCACGTAGGATCTCCCGCTGCACCCACAGGGTCATCTGGGCGATCCACATCGAATACGGATCCGGTTCACGAACGGTGGGGTCCATCGCCGAGGCGACCGCCGTGAAGGTCTGGAACGGATCCGGGCCAATGTAGCAGCGGATGCTCTGCGCCCGCTCGATCTCCGCCCGGCGCCGGGCATCGAACCGGGGAGAGGCCTCTTCCCCTTCCGCACCTTTGTCTGTCTCGGCGTCGGCACGGGTCCTTCGGGCCGGGGTGGGCGCCCGCAGCCTGTCAAGGCCGCCTCGCGACCGCAACGCCTCGGCAAACCGTCCTCGCGACCGCCTTTCCGGGGCGATCGCCGGTCCCCGGGGCCGCGCCCGGGCAGGGCGCTCGGTCTTGGTTCCGGCCGCGGCGCCTCCTTCGGGGGCGAGTCCCAAGGCCTCGCGCTCCGCATCGATGTCCCGCTGTGCCGCATCGATGTCCTCTTGCGTGGGAGGCCCTTTGGCCTGAAGGATCGCGGGCAAGGCCTGCAGCGCTTCCTTGTAGCGCTGGATGAACTGGAGGTTTACCCCCATGATCTTCGTGGGGTCAGGGAACGCCTCGGGGACGAGATACTCCTCCAGCCCGGCCTTGTTGATGTTGATCGCCCGTTGCGTGACGCGCTCGACGGCGGCCCCGACAACCTCCTTGTTCTGCTCCTGTACCTCAATGTCGGCGGGCACCACGGGACGGTTCTTGCCTTCTACCCGTCCCGCGTTCTGCGCGCGTTGCGCG
>CAZKCX010000363.1:0-7180 GCA_964550865.1 uncultured Planctomycetales bacterium | reverse complement strand
CGGCTCCCCGCCGCCGACGCGGAGCACGAGCCCCACCACCGCGCCCGTCATCGAGCCGATGCGGTTGGCCTTCCGATAGAAGAGCGCCATCACGAGCTGCGGGAACAGGATGACGTAGACCAGATCCGCGCAGAGATACCAGAGGGCGTAGACGGATTCGGTGACCAGGGCCAGCGCCGTCGCGGCCGTTCCGACGACGACCACCGCCGTCCGAACCGCGCGGCGAATCTCCAGATCACTTGCCTCTCGCCGCAACAGCGGACGATAGACGTTCCACGCGAACATCGAGGACGCCGACAGGATCGACGAGTCGACGGACGACATCACCGCGGCCGCCACCGCGGCAAGCCCGAGCACCGCGACCACCGGGTTCGTCAGGTACTTCATCACGTACGGCAGGACCAGAGCGGGGCTCGGGGGCGGCTGCGTCCCCACGGCCGACCAGTCGGTCGTCGCGCCGATCGCCCCAATCAGCGCGGCCGGAATCGCCAGGACCACACAGCCGACGCCGGCGAGAAGCGAGAGGCCCATCGCCGAACGAGGCGTCGGGCACGCAAGGACACGTTGGAAGTAGACCTGCCACGGAATGCCCCCGAAGATCAGCAGCAACGCCATGTCCGACCAGTACCAGATGCTGTTGCCCCAGTCGCCTTGCCCTCGCCACGCCGACAACGGGGGAAAGACCGAGGCCGCGTCGCCGAACCGTTCCCCATAGGCGCTGAGGACGTTTGACAGCCCGCCCGCATGTCCCAGTGCGAACGGGATCGCCAGCCCCAACCCGAACAGGATGCACGCGAGTTGCAGGACGTCCGTGTACGCCACCGACCACAGGCCGCCGACGATCGTGTACCCGATGGCCACGGCGGCCGAGATGACGATCGCCGTCGTGAAGTCCAGGCCGAAGATCGTGCCGAACGTCGTGCCGAGCGCCGCGAGGATGGCCGCGCTCCAGAAGACCTCGCCGACCAGGGCGGCCACGAAGAGCGCCGCGGGGATCTTCCGGCCGTATCGCCGCTCGAACGGGTCGAGCAGCGTGGTGAAGCCCCGTCGTCGCATGGGTCGGGCGAAGACGATCCCGCCGATCATCAGGCTGAGCGCGTAGCCCCAAGGGGCCTGAGCCCAGACCAGACCAGCCGACGAATCGTACACCGCCTCGGCCGTCCCGTTGATGTAGCCGCCGCCCACCCAGGTGGCCGTCATGGTCACGATGCCGACCGCCAGGGGCATCCGCCGCCCGGCGACGAGCATGGAGGCCGATCCGCCGCCTTCTCCCATGCGGCGTCCGGCGTAGGCGCCCACCCCGAAGACGAGGGCATAGAAGAATCCGATGGCCAGCAAGGCGGCGAGCGTGAACATGCGTGGTTCCGATGGAGTCGGGGTCGAGTATCGGTGCGATGATAGGCGTGAACCGGCCGGGAGGGAAGCCATCGGGCCCCGCCTTCGCCCAGCAGGGGCGCATCAAACGGATCGTTGCAGGGATGCCGTGTGTGGGGCGAACTGCCCGGGCCGCGAGATTCATCTCGCGCGGCGCTCTCCGCGCAGCATGAATGCTGCGGCTCGGGCAAGGGATACGCCGCATCTGCACGGGGATGCTCGTGCAACCGAAATCGAGCTGCGCCCGGGCGAGGGGGATGTCCCGCAATGCGCGGGCTCCCTTCTTGCAGCGGTGGAGCCTGGGTGCGAGACGTCGATGCGGGGAACGGTCATGCCCGATGTGCCCGATTCGGAAGTCATCAAGCAAGCGCGGCGGGAGATCCTCCTGACGCTCAAGAGCGTCTATCCGTCCGCCCTGCCCGCGGACGTCCTGCATCGCGCGGTGACGGCCGTGGTGGCCGATCGTGAGTGGATCGACTTCCGAGCCGATCTGGTCTATCTGTGCGAGAAGGGTTATGTCTCACCGCGGCTCCATCCGGAAGACCCCAACGGCCGCAAGACCGCATGGCGACGGCGATGGATCCGTCTCACGCCCGCCGGCGTGGAGGTGGCGGATTCGTGCGTCCAGGATGCCGCGCTCGATCTCTGAACGGGTGTGCGCCGTTATGGGCCGCGAAGACTCGTGCCACTGCCGTGTCAGCCCTGTATGCCTTTGGACCCCGGCGGGAACACGGTTCACAGAGCAGTGGCACCCGAGCGGCCAGGAATGGTTGACAAGTTGAGTGCTTTCGCCCGATGTGGCCCAGCCGCCCTCGGCTGGGATATGCCGATGTGGCCCCGCCGCCCTCGGTTGGGATATGCCGATGTGGCCCAGCCGCCCTCGGCTGGGATACACCGATGTGGCCCAGCCGCCCTCGGTTGGGATATGCCGATGTGGCCCCGCCGCCCTCGGCTGGGATATACGATCGTTCACGGCCGGGGGCGGCCGTGCCACAGAGGACACTCTCCTTCGAAAACTGCCTTTCGAACCCAGAAGCCGATCTACCCGAGCCGCCGGATTCATCCGGCGCGGTGGCCCCGCGCGGCATTGATGCCACGGCTCGAGCCCCGACCTTATCAGGGTCGGTAGGATCCCTTCCTAGCGACACTCGTGATTCCCAGCTCTACTCTGCCTTCGCGGCCGCGACCGCCTTGGGCTTCGGCAGGATGATATGGCTGGGATGCTCGGCATCGAAGTAGATTGTGTTGGTGGCAACATGTTGCGTCTTGCTGCGCGAGACGCGCTTGCCCGTATTGGGGTTGGCCTCGAAGCGCGGATGGTTGCTGCTGCTGATGGCCACGCGGATCTGATGCCCCTTGTTGAAGATGATGCTCGTCGACCACAGGTCGATGTCGAACTCGTAGATCTTGCCTTTGACCAGCGGCTTGGGCTCCTCCATGCCGTCCCGGTAGCGGGCGCTGACGACGCCGTCGAGCACGAGCATGCTTCGGCCGTCGGGGTAGACGTCCGTGAGCTTGGCCGTGAAGTCGGTGCCCTTGCGGTCGCTGCTCGCCCATAGCTTGACGCGGATTCGCCCCGTCGCCTCGACGGGCTCGGTCAGGACCGGCGTGGTAAAGACGATCACGTCCTTGCGCTTCTCGGCCTTGCGCTGATCCATGGGTCCTTTGTCGAGCTTGAGGTTCCCGCCGCCGATCGTCGGGACGGGGTCCTTCGGATCGTACTTGTAGGTGGCGGAGGCCTTGGACTCGGTAGGCTTTTTCGTTGAGAGCTTCCTGCCCTTTCGGAGGTAGTACTTCACCTCGTCGCTGGGGATGGGCCAATTGTCGGCCTCGCGCCACACATTGCCGGGCGCATCGGGCTCATCCACCGCGCCCATGACGTAGTAGCGAACGGGCTTCTGATTGGGCTTGAGGTTGATGCCTTTGAGCCACTTATTGTACCACCCCAGCAGCTCGGGGATCTGAAGCTTCATGTCGCTGTTGGTCGGATACTTGAACGTCTTGTCCTTGAAATTCCCGTGCGCCCACGGTCCCATCACCAGCCGGCACTTCCCCCGCGCGCCGGTATCGCCCACATTGTGCACGAGGACGAAGCTGTTGATCGTGCCCTGGGAGAAGATGTCGTACCACCCGCCGACGTAGCAGCAAGGGATGTTCACGCGGTGCACCACGAACTCCGGGCTGTAATGCTTCCAGAAGTCGTCGTAGTGCGGATGCTTCTTCCATAGATCGAGGTTCCGCGGATCGAGCTTGGTGCCCTTGACCCATCCTTGGGTCAGGGCCTTTCGCGGCGTGCCGTTCCAGGTGGCCCCTTGCTTGTAGAGGTCCGAGGCGGCCACCACGACGAACTGACACGTCAGGTGCGGCGGGCGCGAAGGCGCCGTCGCGTTCGCGCTAATGCCCAAGGCCGACGCGCCGAACTGGCCGATCTTCCCGTTGGACCACGGTTGCTTGGCGATCCACTCGATGGTGTCGTACCCGTCCTGGAGCTCGTCCCAGCCGCAGCTGGCGAAGACGGGATAGTCCTCGCCCTCCGAATCGCCGCGTCCGCGCATGTCCTGGCTGACGACGGCATAGCCGAACTTGGCCACGATGCTGCCGGCCATGGCTAGTCCGTCGCCGCCCGTGCGCCCGTAGGGCGTCCGCATGAGCACGGTGGGCCACGTCTTGCCCTCTCCTTCAGGTACGATGACATCCGTGGCCAGCTTTGCGCCGTCGCGCATCGGCACCATATACGTCTTGACCGGCAAGGCCTCGCCGACCAGGGCGGTCGCGAGCGGGCCGAACTGGCCCTTCTTCTTGTCTTTCTTCTTGGCGGCGTGGACGGGCGGAACGAGGGAGAGAACCAACAGCAGGCACAGCGCATGGGTCGTGCGGCGCGACATCGGCATCCTCACTTGTGAATCAGGAACGACTCCCCTCCTGCGTGGGGCCAGCACCATTCCGGCATGATAGCATGCCCGGGGTCGAGGCGAAATCCCATCTTCGAGGGCGGCGGGCGTGGCCCATCACCCCTGCGCGAGCCCCTATGCGCTCGGCGGCTCGTTCCAGACGCTCCAGTACAGATGCAAATCCTTGATCATCTGGTGGAACTCCTCGAACTCGAAGGGCTTGGTCAGGTAGCTGTGGGCATACGACTGATAGGCCCGCATCTTGTCGGCCTCGGCCCGCGAGGTCGTCAGCACCACGACGGGGATGTCGCGCAGGCGCTCGTCGGACTTCATCGCCTCGAGAACCTCATGGCCGTCGATTCTCGGCAGCTTCAGGTCCAGCAGGACGATGTCGGGCCGCGGCTGCTCCGCGTGTGCCCCGTAGCCGCGCAGGAACTCCAGCGCCGCCGCCCCGTCGGTCACGCGGTAGACCTCGTTGGTGACCTGGTTTTCCAGGAGCCCGAGCTTGATCAGCTCGGCGTGGTCGTCGTCGTCCTCAACCAACAGAAAGCGCACTTGTCTCGCAGTCATCGCGGACATCGGTTTCTTCTCCTTTTCGCACTGCAAGATCGCGGTCCGGAGGGAACGCCAGCCAGAACGCCGCACCCGCACCCGGCTTGGACTCGACCCAGACGCGACCCCCGTGGGCCTCGACAATCCGTTTCACGATGGCCAGCCCGACACCCGTACCGCGGTGGGTCGTGTCCACGCGCCCAAAGAGCTGGAAGATCTTCTCCTGATACGCCTCGGGGATGCCGTCCCCGTTGTCGCGGACGCAGATCCGCACCTCATCGTCTGTGCGTTCCGCGCGGATCTCGAGGACCGGATACCTGTTGCCTGTTCCATACCGCAGGGCGTTCTCGATCAGGTTCATGAAGACCCGGCCGACTTGAGTCTTATCGGCCATCAGTGTCGGTAGCTCTTGCTCCACGCGGACGTCCACCGTCCGGACACTGTCCGGGCCGTGCATGATGTCGAGCTCGGCCCCGTGGGCTTCTGCGATCGGGATTCCGAGGGGATGTCCGATAAGGTCTTCGGCGCTGCGTCCCAAGATCGACCAGTACGACGTCGAAGCACTCTTCTTCCAAACGCACCAGTCCGGCCGATAAGGTCGGCGCATGCGTGATCCGAAGATCGGCACCCCCCGAGAGGCCCTCGGCGATCTCCCGTACGATCCGAGCGTCGCTGGGGCTGTCCTCGATTAGCAACGCATGAATGGTTTTGGTGGTCGACATTCCTTCTACAAGCAGCGAGGCCACTACCCTGTGCCGTACTCCAGGGCTCGCCAGGACCGCAGATGGGGTCTCGCCCCCGTTGGGATAAGATCGGAAGAATCGGACGAAGCTGCAGATTAAAGTCCGCCGCGCTGCGCGATCCTGGGGCTTTTCCTCAGGAGATGATCCGCCGGAGGTATTGTCTCGCCTGTAATATGGGGGAGTATGGCGGTTGACGTAGGTGCCCTTCCCTGGCCGTGACCTCGGAAGCGCATGGTCCGATAACGCGCCCACGATCCGGGTTCGAGCCCGCGACGGCTTGCCCTTCCGGCAGGCATCGCATCGCACGCCGAGCCGCGGGGACAAGGCGGCTGGCCCTGCCGAGGCCAAGCCGCTATCCTTTCTCCGCGTGGCCCGGGGCGTCTGGGGCGGCGGGTCCGACGCGTGTGAGCTACGGATCTGGGGAAAGGCGGATGATTCCGGAACACGAGAACTACCTCCGCGCCGTGGAGTATCGCTATCCGGCCTGGATCCCGGTCGTGGTGAGTCTGATGCCCGCCACCTGGCGCAAGTACCGGGAAGAGCTGGAGGATGTCGTCGTTCGTCATCCCCGTATCTTCGGGAAGTACGAACGGGGGAGCCGCGGTTTTGACGACGTCGAGGGTCTCTACCGGGAGGGCGAGACCACGGACGAGTGGGGATGTGTCTGGCGGAATATCGAGCAGGGCCTCGACAGCTTGTGCGTCGGGCATCCCCTCGAGCGCTGGGACGCCTTCGAGTCCTACACGCCGCCCGAACCGACGGCCGACAGCCTTCCCCACGGCTTCATGTACATGAAGCTCTATTACCTGCGCGGCTTCGAGAACTTCATGATGGACCTGGTCGACGAGCCGCCGCAGCTCCAACGCATGATCGACATGGTGCTGGCGTACAACGTGCGCGTCGTGGAGAACATGCTCAAGGACGCCCGCCGCGTCCATTCGTTCGGCGACGACCTGGGCATGCAAGACCGTCTGCCCATGCGGCCGGACACGTGGCGACGGTACCTCAAGCCCTGTTTCGAGAGGATCTACGCCCCCGTCCGAGCGAGCGGCGCCCACGTCTACATGCACACGGACGGGCACATCCTGCCGATCATCCGGGATCTCATCGAGTGCGGCGTAACGATCCTGAATCCACAGATTCGGGCGAACGGGCTTGCCGGCCTCGAGGACGAGTGCAAGGACAAGGTCTGCATCCATCTCGACCTGGACCGCCAACTCTTTCCGTTCTGCACGCCGGCGGATATCCGCGAGCACGTGCGGGAGGCGGTATGCACCATGGGATCCAAGCGCGGCGGGTTGATGCTGCACGCCGAGTGCGAACCGGACGTTCCCTTGGAGAACATCGAGGCGATCTGTCAGGCGGTCGAAGAGCACATGGACTTCTTCTCCTGAGTCGGCCCCGAGCGGAAGCTTCCGGAGGTGCCGCCTTCCCGCGCGCAGAAACAGGACCCGCGACGTCGTGGCCGCGGGTCCTGTCTTGGAAGCCGCTGGGCTAGGAGATTCGTCTGCCGTTCGGCACGGCGGGATCGAACGTTCGTCGATTCCCGGCGCCTCGGGATCAGTACTCCGGCGGACCTGCCGGGGCCTTCTCCTTCTTCTCCTTGATCTCGCTGACGAC
>CAZKCX010000362.1:0-7185 GCA_964550865.1 uncultured Planctomycetales bacterium | reverse complement strand
GCTGCCGAGCGAGTGGACGTAGCTGTCGCGGAGGAAGATCACGTCGCCGACCTTCGGCTCGATCTCGTGCATGTGCTTGCGCATCGTCTCGACGTCCTGGGCCTCCATCCACTCGCGGAACTCCTCGACGGGCACGTCTTCCTTGAAGCCGATCCACGCCTTCGCCCCCGGCCGCGTGCCGACGACCACCCACGCCTCGTTCTTGCCGTTGGGGCTGTCGAGGTGCTCCGTCGCGAATTCGGGGGAGGGATGCCAGTGAACGGGGATATGTGCGTCGTCGCCGACGTCGAAGATCTTGACGAGGATGCCCAGGTTCGGCCCGAACGTCTCGTAGTGCTTCGTGCCGAGCGTCTCGGCCGGGAACGCCTCCAGCAGCTCCTGCAGGTTGATCGTCTCGCCGCTGGGCAGCTCGACCTTGCTGAAGCCCTTGTCGGGCGGGTTCTCGCGGCCGGGTGTGATGGCCCGGTTGGTCGAGAAGATCCACTCCTCGCTGCGGAAGTCGTCCTTCGGGTCGGGCTCGTTCATGAACTTCGCCCGCAGCTTGCCGCCGTTGTAGAAGTGCAGGTACGTATTCGGTGCCAGGTAAATCGGCCTGCCGAGCACTTGCTTCATCTCTTCCGTTGTGGCCATGACGATTGCCTCCGTTGGCTCGGTGTCTGTCGGTGGCCGTCATCCTAGCGGAGCGGCAGGGGGGGTCAAGACCGCAGGTGGTGTACCCCCTCAAGAGAAGGCGTGACGCCCACCGCGCCGCCGTATCAGAGCCGCGACCGTGCGGGAGCGTTGCTGTCTCCTGTCTCCTCCCGGAGGGATCTCATACGAACTCCACTTTGGGGTCGCGCTTCGGGCGTGCCAAAACGCCGGTCCTCTACTTCCCCTTGGCGATCGTGATCTCGTACGCGGCAAGGTCGCCGCCGGGATCGGTCTTGCACTCCTTCAGGGCCGCCTGGACTTCGCCGGACCAACGGCCCAGGGTTCCCGGATCGATCGAGGCCATGGCACCTCACATGCTATAGCCATGACGCCACCGCAAGCGCGTTTTCCGAAATCGTCTTGAAGAAAGCAGACGGAAGGTGATGAATGAGTTTGGGGCCCAACGCGTCCGGGGGCTGTCCTCCAACACGCGGTCAGCGCGACAACCGGGAGCCACGCCCCGGATGTTACCCTCCGTCCCGGACCGCTTCAGACTTCCCCCCCGTTGGCAACCCGCCATGCCGCACGTACAATGCCGCTTTGCCTATGCACGCATGTCGACAGGCAGCAGGAGCCTCATGATGGTCAAGGTGTTGGTGGCGGACAAGCTCGCGGAAGAAGGCCTACAACGACTCCGCCAGGCCGAGGGTGTCGAGATCGACATCCGGACCGGGCTCGGCGAGGACGCGCTGGCCGGGATCGTCGGCGACTACGACGGCATGATCATCCGCTCCGGCGTGAAGGTCACCGCCAAGGTGCTGGCGAGCTCCGGTCGGCTCCGCGCGATCGCCCGCGCCGGCGTCGGCGTCGACAACGTCGACCTCGAGGCCGCCACCCGCGCCGGCATCCTCGTGATGAACACGCCCGACGCCAACACCATCGCCACCGCCGAACTGACCGTCGCCATGATGCTCGCCCTCGCGCGACAGATCCCGTCGGCGTGCTCGCACGTCAAGGAGGGCGAATGGGAGCGATCGAGGTTCGTCGGGACGCAGCTGCTCGACAAGACGCTCGGCGTGGTCGGCCTGGGACGGATCGGCAAGACCGTCGCCGCCCGCGCGCTGGGCTTCGGCATGAAGGTCGTGGCGTACGATCCGTTCTACAGCTCCGATACCGCGCTCGACGGCCAGGTCCGCATGATCAAGACGGTCGGCGAGTTGGTCGAGCAGTGCGACTACCTCACACTGCACGCGGCCCTCTCCGAGGACACCCGTGGTATGATCAACGACGACGTTTTGGCGAAGGCCAAGCCGGGCATTCGCATCATCAACTGCGCCCGCGGCCCGCTGATCGACGAGGCCGCGCTGGCCGGGGCCATCCAGGACGGCCGCGTCGCCGGGGCGGCCGTCGACGTCTACAGCGCCGAGCCGCCGGGCGACAACCCGCTCGTCGGGCTCGATCAGGTCGTCTGCACGCCGCACCTCGGCGCGAGCACACGCGAAGCGCAGCTCGCCGTCACCACGGAGGCCGTCGACCTGTTGCTCGACTACCTGCTCCGCGACCAGATCCGCACGGCCGTCAACGTGACGGGCTTTCGCATGCCCGTCAGCGAGCACGACAAGGTCTTCATCGACCTGGCGCGGCGGATGGGCGCGATCCTCTCGACGCTCTGCACCAAGGGGGTGGGCGACGTCTCGGTCGAGGTCCACGGTGCGAGCCTCGAGCCGCTGAGCGGCACGCTCAGCCGCTACGTTCTGACCGAGTTGCTCCGCCCGCACATCGGCCAGAATGTCAACGTCATCAACGCCGACGCCATCGCCGCCGACCGTGGCATCCAGGTCAGCGTCACCAACGTCAAGCAGAAGGAGACGTTCACCGAGCGGCTCGTGCTCTCCGTGCAGTCGGGCCGGCCGATCAGCATCGAGGGCACGGTCTTCAACGACAACCTGCCGCGCGTGCTCGCGATCGACGGCTACCGCATGGATATGGTGCCCGAAGGCCCGATGATCATCATCCGCAACGACGACCGCCCCGGGGTCATCGGCCTGGTCGGCACGCTCATGGGCGAGCGCAAGGTCAACATCGCCGACATGACCGTGAGCCGCCGCGACGACACCGCGCTGATCGTGCTCAAGACGGACGCCGACCCGCCGCAGTCCGTCATCGACGAGCTGCTCGCCCGCACGCCGCCGATCCAGCGCGTCCGCACCGTCTCCCTGCCGCAGATCGGCGAGGGGTGATTGGCTTGCGCAGCGAGTGGGACCGAAGACAAAGGATGTCACAGGGTGAGCAGACTCCTCTATTGTCCGTCGGCTTCTCTCAGGTTCTCCATCCCACAGTCGGCGCTGCCTGAGAATCTCCATAGCTCATCATAGAAGCATTCGAACGAACGATTGCCCAGCCAGGTCTTGAGGATGGCGAAGGGGGCCTCGCTTACCAACTTGGCGATCTGTGGCTCCTTCTTGTCCCGCGAGATCCCCATCGCGGACTCGAACGCTCCTTTGGGATCCTCGACGCTGAAATCCGACGCGTTGCGTCCCGTCACTTTCGCGATGTAGTGGGGGTCCGCACACAGCCAACACTCGATATTGCGATCCGCAATGGCGTACACGGTGAAGTCGCGCGCGTCGTCGGGGACCTTGGCGGATTCCTGCTTGAGTACTTCCCTCCAATCCCCCTTGTCCGCGTCCGAGAGGATGACGATGAGACGGCAGCCCTTCGCCATGAGCTCTTTGGAGATCTTCGCAAGCTCGCGTTTCAAGCTCAGGCCTGTTTGCCCACGGAAGCTGCCTTCGACCATCTCACTCGTAGGGCACCAGCGATCCCTAAGGCCAGCCAGAAAGGCGCGATCCGTTGAGCCTTGAACCGCGTATCCGATCCGTTTCAAGTCAGCAGCTCCCGATAGTGCATCTCTCCCAGTGGGAAGTCTCTGAGTCGATCCCTCAGTTTGTCTCTAGGCGGCCTCTCGATCGAGGTATGGGTGTTCTGTGTGCTCGCAACCCATACTCCGTCTAAGTGCTTATCGAAGAGGTCAATGAAATAGGGGGAGTGCGAGCTGAACAGGTACTGCCCGTCGGAACCCGAAGGGGCCAGTCCCTCGAGTAGGCCCTTCAACACGCCGACGTAGAGCCCGTTCTCCGGCTCTTCCACCATCACCACCTGCGACCAAGCTCCGTCTTCCGCAGCCCTTCGATTGACCGTAATGAGGGTACACAAGGCCAAGTACCTGAGCGTTCCGTCTGATATGCTCCAGGTCGCGAACTTATTGCGTTCCTTGTCTTCGAAGAACATGAAGACACGTTCGGCGTCCGGGGAGTGAAATGCAATGATGTCAAGCTTCGGCTCAACACGCTTGACCTCTTCAACGATGGCCCGATACTCCCGCTCGTGCGAACTCTTGAGATTGTACAGGACCGATGACAGATTGCTGCCGTCGGGATGAAGTACTAGGTTCAATGGCCGAGCTGCCGATTCGCGGAGTGCTAACGGATTCAGGTCGAAGTACTGCCAACTCCCCAAGTACCGCTTGAACAAGTTCGAGCGCTGATTCGTCTCGAGATCATACAGCCGAAACAGCATCGTATGATCGGTTGGAGCTTTCGTGTGTACGTAGTTGTCGTCGTCTGACTCGCGATCGAGGAACCCCTCTTCGTGCAGCAGCTTCACCTTCCCCGCGTCATTCTCCATGAGCGGGGTACCTTCGAATCGTCCGTCAGTGATGCGCAGTCGCTCGTAGCAAACACTGAGTCCTCTTTCAGGCAATCCCTCTCTCGCGTACCGGGGGACATTGAGTCTGAGGACGTACTCAAAGTCTAGCGTCTCCCCCTCCCAAGGAAGCCGACATTCGACTCTGAAGTCCATCGTGGGCTTGTCAAGATAGACATTCGCCAAGGTCGAAAGCTCCAAGCCGCAGCCCTTGGCCGACTCCTCGAGCGAGTTGCCGGCCGTGCGCGAGAGGAACCACATCGCCCGGCAAAGGTTGCTCTTTCCCGTGTTGTTCCTTCCGACTAACACATTGAGACCAACAGGCTCGATACTAACGTTGACGAGCGACTTGAAGTTGTCGACTTGGAAACTGGTTAGCATCGTCGGTTCCTTCACAAGCGCGTAGCGCCACTCTGAGGCTTACGGCTTCCAGATAGATCCCTTTGGCGTAAGTCTACCACAAATCCGCTTCGCGGAGAGACAAGGACGCGCACAAGTCTTGACGCCTATCCCACAAACGTCGTCGTGTACTCGTCCAGCAGGCGGCGGAAGATGCGGTAGTTCGCCATCGGCACGCCGGGCGGCGTCTGGTGATCGACGCTGGGGATGAACCCGCCCGTTCGCATCAACGGCACCAGCCGCTCGAACTCCGCCCGCATCGCCTCCTCCCCGTGTGGCATGACCATCTTGTCGTAGTGGCCGATGAGGGCGAACCGCGGGAACTGCTCGCGGAGCTTCATCCCGTCCACGCCGGCCTGGCGCTCCAGCGGCAAGACGCCCTCGACGCCGACGCCCTCCAGCCACGGGACCATCCGCGTCACGTCGCCGTCCGTGTCGACGATCGTCAGGACCTCCATCTCCTTCACCCGCGCGAGCAGGCGGCGGTAGTACGGCGCCATGAACTCCTCGAACAAGTCCGGTCCGATCATCGGTCCGTGGTTATACGAGACGTCCTCGGCGATCGTCAGGAACGTCGGCACGCAGACCTTCTCCATCTGATCGAGCAGGCCGAGGTTGAACCGGAGTAGCTCCTCGTTGATCCGGTGGACCAGCTCGGGCTGATCGACGAAGGCGTACATCAGCCTGTCGAAGCCCATGAGCGTTCGCGGGAACCAGAAGAACCCCTCCAGCGTGATCCACACGACGGCCTCGCCGCGGGCCTGCCGATCCGCCCACGGCGCCATGGTCTCGATCGCCTCGCTGTGGTCGGGATAGAGCCGCGGCAGGACCTTGAGGTAGTCGTCCATCGTCGCGACGATGCCCTCGACGTGGTGCTGCGTGGCGTCGATCGTCGCCTCGGTCGTGCTGAACCAGAACTGCTTGTACGGGTCCAAGCCGAAGTACTCCGCGATGTCGAACACGTCGTCCAGCTCGGCCGGCAGCCCCTCCTGCTTCCAGCGATCGATGGTCTTGTCCCACCACATGGCCCATTCCCAACGGGGCAGACGATCGACGGGTTGAAAGTTCATCACGGCACGGAAGCGTTCGACGTGGTTCATGGCCTTACACCTATTACGGCATTTCGGAAGTATCGCGACTACCTACCCGAGCCGCCGGATTCATCCGGCGCGGCTCAAGGCGCCGCCCTACTCAGTCGTCCCACGTAAGCTGACGGCTCTTCAGTGCTCGACGACACCATTGAGAGCCGCGCTGGTTGCCGCGGCGAAGCCCTGTCTTCGACGCTGAGGCTCAGACCGAAGGGAGCTTGTCGAAGGGCGAAGCCGAATCCCCAGCCGCGTCGATCCCCGTCATCCGCTATTCAGAGCCGGGCTGTCCTCAGCCCGGTCAAACCGTCCAAGGTAAGCTCCCGTCAAACCGGGCGGTCCTCAGCCCAACCCTCCGCCATTCAGAGCCGGGCGGTCCTCAGCCCGGTCGGACCCGCCTGAGGACAGGCGGGCTCGGACACCTTTGCTGCAACCGGCAGAGGACGAAAGCCACGCCACTACGGCAGCGTCTCGTGCGGCGTCGAGACGATCGAGTTCCGCTCATCCATCAGCGTCAGAAAGTAGACGATGCCCTTGGTCTTCGGCAGCGTGGCCAGGGCCTTCTTGCCTTCCAGCTTCGCGGCGGCCGTATGCCACTTGCGCTGCGGCCAGGCGCCCGAATCGGTCGTGTAGTGGAGGAAGGCCTTCTCGATCGGCACGACGGACGAGAACTCCGCGACGACGCGTTTGCCGCTCCGCCTGACTTCACCGATCTTCGCCAGCGGCTTGCCGTCGCGGAGCACCGAATCGACGAACAGCCCGATCTCCTTCGGCGCCCATCCGTGCGGATGGCTGTGCTTCATCCCGACGGTAAAGCAAAGCGTCACCGGCCCGGGCACCAAACGGTAGCTCTTCTGATACACGCCGGGACGGTAATGTGCATCGTTCGTCCCGTTCACCCAGAGCATCGGCATGCGGCACCGCGGAAGGTAGACGGACGGATCGTACGTCGCAATCCACAGCCGACGGTGCGCCGGGGCGAGTCTCTTGAGCGCGGGGACCCAGGAGCTGTCCTCGTGCAGGAACCCACAGCCGTAGACCGGAACGGCCACCTTGAATCGATCGTCCACACCGGCGGTGATGCACGTGAGGTAGCCACCCCACGAGATGCCCGTCAGACCCGTCCGCTCCGCGTCGACCTCCGGCAGGCTCCGCAGCAGCGAGTGCGCGCGGATCACATTCGCCACGCTGTGGTAGGTCCACGCGTGCTTGAGACCCTTGGCGATGTCGTCGAACTTCTCCTTGCGCGTCTGGTTCGGTCCGCCGTCAGGCAAGGGTTTCCGCTCGGGCCCCTTGCCGCCCAGGTCCATCGCGATGGCAACGTAGCCGCGTTTGGCCCACAGCTCGGCCCACTCAGCGAAGGCCG
>CAZKCX010000361.1:0-7186 GCA_964550865.1 uncultured Planctomycetales bacterium | reverse complement strand
AATACCTAACATATACCAAACTTATCAACCGGAGTCAAGCAGAGACTCAGTTCGGCAGAAGCGATGCCTGGATATCGCGAGCCCGTCGCATCTGTGTCTGTCGGCTCCGTTCGACCTTCCCCAGCGCACGCGCCATTTCGTTGACGCCGACGGCGAGATACCGCAGCTCTGGAGCGCCGGCCGGAGAAATCCGAACATCAAACCGGCCTCGCCCGATCGCCCGGATCCCCTCGACGAGCCGGCCCAAAGGCGCACGTACCCACACCAATGCGACGACCGTGGTAACCCCGAAGATCAGTACGGCCAGCATGCCAAGACTTACAGCTCGACTGATAGCTTGGTTTCGAATGAATCGCCGGACGGGCGCGAGAGATTGAGCTACGACGATTGCTGAGGCGTCAGGTAGTTCCGAAGAAGCCGCAAGATAGGGCCGACCGCGATAGAGGAACCGTCGGCGGGCTGCGCCCCGGTTATCGAGCATGGCCTGCTCCAATTCCGCATCGGCCCTTTCGTGTGCCCGAACCACAACCCTGCCGTCGCGATCCACCACGACGATGTGGTGCCCGGGGGAGGCCCGAGCAATCATCTGTCTGCAGAAGGCGTCAACGAACTGCTGGAATTGGGCTAAGTCTTCGAACTGCGACTTGGCCACCTTCAGAACCCTGGCCTCTTCCAGCAACCGGGCCGTCTCGTCATTCAGGTGTGCTGCCCGCTCCCGGCGGTAGTCTGCGTACCAGAAAGCGCCGAGGAGCACGACGGCCGTCAGGTTGATGGCCACCGCCAGGCGAAACGGAAGCGAACCCCACCATCGCAATGAGTCGGGTGTCCCAGATTGACGTCTCAGATTGAGCTCAACCATCGAGGAAGATCCTTGTTCGCTCACTCAAACTGCACGAAGTGCGCCCCTGTACTTAGTTGATGTAGAGGGTCGTTCTCTTCATGGTCTCTTCGCGGCGCGAGCGGATTCCAGGGAAACACCAGATTCATGAAGAACGTCACGCGCCTCGGGGTCTAAACAGGTGGTGACAGGAGATGACTCCTGGCCAAGCAAGAGGAATGACGCCCAATACGCGCCGACCTCCTGTCAAACGGTGTGCGAGCCGACCATCCGTTCATCGCCGATAAGGAGATGTTGAGATGAAGACGCATCTGATTCTAGCAACGGCTATCGCTCCGCTCGCGCTGATCGTCCTGGTCGGATGCGAATCGACCGCGCAGATCGCCCAACCGGTCTCGATGTCGGGGCCCCAGGCGATCGAAGGCGCTTCGAGAACGAACGGGCCCCTCTACCGTCCGGGCCCGAGCGGAAGGTCGCAGCACGATATTCGACGACACGGCTCGGCCGGCGCCGCCATGTCGGAGCCGGTGAGCTTTCCTGAAGCAGAGCAGGCCGCTGCGGAAATCACCGCTGTCGATTCGGAGCGTTCCGCCGACGGGCTCCCTCCGAACTGGAACAAAGGGCAGGTCGAGTTCTGGCCTGGAAATCCATAGGTCGGATCGACACCTACGAGGGATGAGTGCCGGACTTCCGCAAGAGAGGAGCAAGGCACAGCCTGACACGGCACGTACTCGATTCGTGTCATAAGACCACGCGAAAGGTCTCCCGCAACGCACATTCGTTGGGCATACGCTTCGACTATGTCGCGCCTGCCGCGTCCGCCTCCGCCGGCGCCTTACCGTCTTGGCGCTCGACGCTCAGAAACCGGGCGTTGATGGCCACGATGACCGTGGACAACGCCATCAAGGCAGCACCGGCGGCCGGGGAAAGAACCACTCCGGCCGAGTACAACACCCCCGCCGCCAGCGGAATGGCGACGACGTTATACCCTGTCGCCCAGAGCAGGTTCTGGACCATCTTGCGGTAGGTCGCCCGGGCCAGCTTCATGATCGCCGTCGCGTCGCGCGGGTCGCTGCGAACAAGCACGATGTCGGCGGATTCGACGGCCACGTCCGTCCCCGCGCCGATGGCGATGCCCACGTCCGCCTGCGTCAAGGCAGGAGCGTCGTTGACGCCATCACCCGTCATCGCCACCACGAGCCCTCGCTGCTGAACCTCCTTGACCTTGTCCGCCTTCTGGTCGGGTAGAACCTCCGCGAAGTAGTCATCCAACTCCAGCTCCTCCGCCACCCACTTCGCGACGGCCTCACTGTCTCCGGTAATCATCAAGGTCTGGATGCCCATTCCCCTCAGCCTCACGAGGGCTTCGTGCGATTCGGAGCGAATGATGTCCGCCAGGCCGATCGCGCCGATGACCTGATCGTCCAAGAGGACATACACAACGGTCTTGCCTTGCTCAGCGACCTCTCGGACCTTGTCATCATCTGCATCGAGGTCGTTCTCCTTGAGATAGCCGGGACTGACGACCTTGACGTTACGCCCGTCTACCACCGCTTCGGCGCCCTTCCCGGGGATCGCCTCGAACTCCTTGGGCGAAGAGAAGTCGATGTCCCGCTCATTCGCCCCATCCACGATGCCCTGGGCGATGGGATGCTCGGACTGGCTTTCCAGGGAGGCGGCCAACTTTAGCAGTTCCGTTTCGTCTTGATCGCCCAGAGGGATGATATCCGTGACTCCGAAACGTCCCTCGGTCAGGGTGCCGGTCTTGTCGAACAGGATCGCGTTGACGTTGCGCGCCAGCTCGAACGCGCTGCGGTCGCGGATGAGCAGGCCGTTTTGGGCGGAGATGGCTGTCGAAACGGCTACCACCAGCGGTACGGCCAAGCCCAAAGCGTGTGGGCAGGTGATCACCATTACGGTGACCATCCGTTCCAGGGAGAACTCAAAGGCCGCGCCGAGTATCAGCCAGACGATCAGCGTGCCCCCGCCCACGCTCAGGGCGATAACGGTGAGCCATAGGGCCGCCCGGTTGGCGATGTCTTGCGTACGGGAGCGGGATTCCTGGGCCTTGCGGACCATCTCGATGACCTGCGAAAGATACGTCTCATCGCCAGTCTTCTGCACCTCCATCGTAAAGGCCGCCTCGCCGTTGACCGAACCGCCGATGACCTCGTTCCCTTCCGCCTTCTCGACAGGTTTGCTCTCACCCGTGAGCATCGCCTCATTGACGCTGGTTCGGCCCTCGACGATCTCACCGTCGATGGGCACCTTCTCGCCGGGCTTGACCACGACCTTCTCGCCCGATTTCAACTCGCTGACCGGAACGTCTTCGGTGCCCGATTCGGTGACCCGATGTGCCTCGGAGGGCATGAGTTGAACGAGCGATTCTAGGGCCTGCGACGCTCCCATCACGGATTTCATCTCGATCCAGTGACCCAGGAGCATCACGTCGATCAGTGTGGCCAGCTCCCAGAAGAAGACCTTGCCGGACAGCCCGAAGACAACGGCCGAGCTATACACGTAGGCCACGCTGATCGCCAGGGCGATCAGCGTCATCATGCCCGGATTCTTCTTGCGCAGCTCGTCATAGAGCCCTTTAAGGAACGGCCATCCGCCGTACGCGAAGATGGCCGATGCCAACGCCCACTGGAGGTGGCTGTCTCCCGGAAAGCGAAGGGCCTCGCGGAGCCCAAGGAAGCCTTGGATCATCGGGGCTAGAACCAGGACGGGCAGCGTCAGCGCAGTCGAGATCCAGAACCGCCTGCGAAAGTCCGCCACCATGTGCGCATGATGGGAATGGTGATCGTGTCCGCCGTGGCCTTGATGCGATTCCTCACCCTTATGGTCTTCGTGGCCTGTGTGCTCGCCGTGCGTCTGTCGGCCGGCTCCCTCTGCAGGCTTGTGGTTTCCACTGTTTTCATCATCATGATGGCGCTGTTCAGACTTGTCGTCGTTGGGTTGTCTGACCATTTCGGTCCTCCGTTAACAAGCCCCATCGGCCGGAATTCCAGACCTTCGCCGCGGATCCTCTTCCGGGCTTGCCGTCGAGGTTGCCAGGCTCACACCGAAGGCAAGGCTCGTTCTTGTAGTACTGAGGTTTACTCATGGTGGTGTTCTTCGCGGCTCTCGTGTGCGTGCCCACTGTCTTCGTCGTGGACATGACCCGCGTGGTGGCCTTCTTCCGCGTGATGATCGCCGTGCCACAATACGCTTCTGCCCACAGCGAAAAACGTCAGTGAACTGAGTACAACGATGAGCACCGCGACAATGACCCAGGCAAAGAGCTGTTCGCATTGCGTCTGCCTCCCTTCAGTTGCTGAAGGTCATGGTGAGTGGCCGACCGGCATCGTCTTGCGGCCACTACTTCGCTTCCGCATGTCGACCGCTACCGCCTGAGCCATCCGCGTGCACCTTCTGGATCGCCTGGTATTGCGAAAGGACCGATTCGGGCAGGTCCTCCGCCACCACGCGTCGCTCCTGTGGCACCTTTATCGGGTCGTGGGCCTTGAGGTAGCGTCGCACGGCCCCGTGCGCGTCGATGTCCAAGACCTTCGGTTCTTTCACGTTTGGGATGCGGCAGAGGCTGTCCTGTGGTGAGCCCTCGCGACGACAGGCGGTCAGCGTGTAGACGCGATCCATCTCCAACGGCTCCCCGTTCACACGAATCTCCTGCACGCGCCGGCCCTTCTTGCGGCCCGCGACGAAGCGCACCGTCATGCCCGACGGCCGCGGGACCCAGCCGTTGAACAGCTCTTCGGCATGGCGGGCGAAGACATGGTGGAGTTCGCTCTCCCAGAAGTCGTGCAGTTGGCGACCGGTGACTTTGCCTGTCTTGAGCGGCTCATTGACGGGGTACCAATCGTGAAGATGCTCCAGTGTGATCGCCCCCGGCATGATCGGATGCGCGAAGCGAAATCCGTTCGAGATGGCGATCTCGGTTCCCGCGGCCTCGCGCAGCGCGTCGGACAGTATCTTGTCCAGATTCGTCTCGACGACGTCGTAGCGCAGCAGCGGCTCTTGCGTATGCCCAAGCACCTCACCCAAGCGGTCCCGATAGGGCTCGACGTTCTCCTGCACGTCCTGCCGTACGCCTGAATCCGGGGTGACACGGTCCGCTCGTAGCTCGATCAACTCCCATTGCCGATTGACCAGGCGACCCTTCTTCACGGTGACATCGAGCCGTCCCAGGAAGGAGCCGAACGCCCCTGGCTCGACGATCCAGCATTGGCCGCGCACGATCGGCTCGTAGGTCCTTTCATGGGTGTCTCCCGATAGCATGATATCGAGGCCGTCGAGTTGCTCGACGAGGCGGACGGCCTTCGACAGACCGATGTGGGTCACCAGCACGACCACGTCGACCTGCTCCTTGTTCCGCAGTTCGTCGATAAGGGGCTGGAGCGTTTTCGAGCCGACGTACTTGAGCCCCTTGCTGAAGCTTGGCGGCTGGCGTGTGGGGATGTCGGGATCGGTGAAGCCGGTCACGCCGATCTTGACGCCGCCCACCGTGGTGACGTGATAGGGCGGGAAGAGACGTGTGTTCGTATCCTCGTCGTAGACGTTGGACGCAATCAGTTTGTAGTTGAACTGCTCTGCGCGCTTCCGAAGGACCTCCGGGCCATAGACCACGGACCAGTTACCCGGCAGCGCGACGTCAAGACCGATCCCGTTCATCGGATCGACGACGGCCTTGCCCTTCGTCCAGGCCGCGATCGCCGATCCCTGAATCGTGTCTCCCGCATCGATGCACATCACCCGGCCAGGGTGCTCACGCTTGATGTCTTTCGCCGCGGCGGCCAGACGCCCGACGCCTCCCGCTTCGGTCAGCGTCCTCTCGCCGTTCGACCAGAACAGCTCCGGGTGAGACTGGATCTGGCCGTGCAAGTCGGCCATGAATAAGAGCGTGGCGGTGCGGCGATCCTGTGCGGCTGCCGGCCACGTCGTCACGGCCAAGACGCCGATCATCATCAGTGTTGCCCTTATCATCCCAGGTTGCATGGCGGCTCCTGTTGGCAGTGATGAGTTACCGATGGGCTGCGACCAGCTCGAGTATGGCCAGGCATCCGATCAAGAACGGCACGAAGAGGACGACGAATGTTCGAAGGGGAATGTGTGCCACCTCCGGCAGCGTCAGTTTCCCGCGGTCGGCCCATTGGGCGACACTGTCGTTCAACCGCCCTGACAGTTTCGCGAAGACGAACGACCCGGCCATCATGCCGGCGATGCCGAATAGCGCATCGTAATTTCCTTGACCGAATGCCGCTGCGCCCGTTCCGGGGCAATATCCCAACATCGCAAAGCCAATGCCGAACAGCAGACCCCCAATGATGTTAGCCCCGTATCGAGTGGGCTTCAGATGCAGTCGAACCTGACCCAACCCGCGCAGCACGAACACGCCGGCCATGCCGAGGATGATCGCCGACACCATCACCTTGATGACCGTGAAGTCCTCGAGCAGGAGCACGCCGATAAGGACGTGGTACTTGGCTACGCCGCCTTTTTGCAGCAGGAAGCCGAAGATCACGCCGAACGCGAGCCCGAGCAGGAGCTGCTTTGCGGGGTCGGCCGTCAGGTCGATATCGTCGCTCTCGGGGTTGTCCTGCAAGCTCCGCCTTGGCGTCTGATCTTCTGAAGATGCCTTCTGCCTTTCGTTTGTCTCTGTCTCACTGGGTTCTCGCATAAGTTTGCGCTCTCTTTCCATGTTGGACCGGCCGCTAGAAGCGATAGATCAGCCCCGCCGTTGCCACGCCACTGAGGAAGAAGCATATCAGCGCGATCCAACTGCCCACGGAAAGCTGCAACGTCCCGCTAATGCCGTGACCGCTGGTGCATCCTCCCGCCAGCCTCGCGCCGAACGCCATGACGGCCCCGCCGACGAAGGCGAAGACGAATCGAAGGGCCGAGCTATCCGCCCCAAAGCGGTCGACCCACAACGGCGGCAGCAATCGGCCGGTCAATTCGCCTCCGGTCCATGCTGCGAGGAAGGCCCCGCCGATGACGCCGATCACCAGCATGGTCTCCCAATCCACTTTGGGCTTCTTCTTCTGGTAGAAGTCCAGCGATGCCACGTGCCGGCGGGAGAAGACGCGACCCACAAGCCCGGCCAGCCGCGCATAGGCCGTCGACGCGCCGATCGGCTTGTCCGAGACGAGGAGCGTCAGCATGACCAACACGCCGATCAGCTCGCCGACGAGATAGGGAGACCAGGCCGGCCCGGGATAGGCCGTGGGAGAGGCGGCAACCTCCGCACACACTGCCACCGCCGAGGGTGTGGCCAGTACAAGCATCAACGCTGGTCGAAATGGATTCAACTGAGTCTCTGCTTGACTCCGGTTGATAAGTTTGGTATAT
>CAZKCX010000360.1:0-7186 GCA_964550865.1 uncultured Planctomycetales bacterium | reverse complement strand
GCGCCGGATCACTGGAGAGGTCCCGCGTCGCTGGATTCTGAGGGAGGCGTCAACCTTGAGATTCTCGAAGACTTTGGCCATGTTCTTCAGGTTCGCGTCTACGTACTGGGCCAGCGAGCCAGGGAATTCCTCGTCGACCACGTTGATGTTCGGTGCGAACCCCTCGGTCCGCGGACCGTGGCAGACCTGGTACTTCAGCCCCGGCATCTGACCGATCTTCCATTCCGGCGGCGGGTCATAGGAGAAGCCTCCGGCTTTCTCATAGAGCCGTCGTGCCGGTTGATCCTCACAACCACCGCAGGCGACGGCGAGCAGAATCACCACCAGTGCGAAACGAATTGCCGTCCTCATTGCTCGATCCTCCAGGTGTCGTCGGGGTTCAAAATGCCACTGCTATTGACGCATCCCGTCGGCCGGCCATCGTTCTGCCGAGGTTCCTGTCGGGCACTCCTCTCCGTGCGCACACCGTCGTGCGGAAGGGAGTCCTTCGCGCGCGACGTCGGCTCCGTGCGATGAATCTTCAATACCGGGTCGCTGCTTTCCGGCCAATCGGGATAGAAGATTGCCCGACCTACTCTTCTCATCGGTCTTTGCCGGGGCGATCTTGACGGGCGATTAGGACTACAGCGCAAGGTCGCCCTCGTTTGCCGGAGGGAGCCATCGATAAGTCCTTGGCGACGGCATAGTTGGTGACTCACAGGCCAGCTTCCATGGCGGAGCACATAACCTGGTCACCTGCAAAGCCCTACAGATTGCTTTGCGCTGTAGTGTTAGGTCTTGCGAAAACGCGAGAGCAGGCTCTTCTTGGGTTGTTGGGTTGGGATGAGCTCTTCGATCCGCGCGTCGACCTCCTTCACCCGTGCCCGCTCTTCCGCGAAGACCTTCGCGTTGTGTGTGGATGCCACGAGGGCCTCCGCCATCGCCCGCAAGACGAGATGCCGCTCCCGCTCCAATTGGATGAGCTGCTCGGTTGCCTTCGAGGCGTCGACGTTCATGTCCATCCGACGGGCCAGGGGGTTGTTCGTGCTGCCGGCCCGATCGACGGCCTCCAGCCACGCCCGCACGCGTCGAAGCCGCTTGACGATTCGCTTGACGCGCTCCTGGAACGGCTCGAAGTTCTTGCTCAGGATCTCCTCGTTCGCGCCCTGGCCAATCTCCAAGAGGAGCTTGTGCCGTTCGCGGCGGAGTTGCTTGACCTCTTCGGCCGTGGAGGCGTCGCCGATGTCGGGCGGATCTTCCTCGGCGATGGCACGCAGCATCTCCTCTACCTCTTCGAGCTTGCTCTTACCGGACGTTGTCGCGGGCGCGTCCGAAAGGGATGCGGCGAAGTCGTCTTCCTCCTCGTCGTCCGCCAAGGGAATCGGCGTGGTATCGTCGTCGAGGTCATCGTCGGCGTCGTCTTCCGATTCGTCCGCGGACTTCAGGGAGACCGTGTCGTCGTCGGTGTCTTCCAGGACCTGCAGGACCAGGTCGTCCGCCTGGCTCTCGTCGAAGGGTTGTTCCTCGTCCTCTTGGGGTATGCGAAACGGATTCGCGCACTTCAGGCACTTGGCCATGCTACCCCGCGCCGAGGACGGCACGGCCACCTTCGTCCCGCAGCATGGGCAATCGATGATGATTCGGTCTGTGGATTCCCGTAAGGGGCTCGTTTCCATGCCTTCTAACCCTATCCTTCGGCCCATGGGGGCCTCCTATTCAGAAGTTCAGCGAGGAAGCAATCTTCCCTAATGGTAGCGCCTGGGGGAAGTCCGGCAAGACCCAAGACAGAAGTAGATATTACAGCGCCTATAAGGCGAGCTTGCCGGCTACCAGCGCGGACCGTTGGTTGAGAAGGGCGTAGGCCCGAGGAGACCGCGGCCTGGTCACGAAGACCCGCCAAACCGTCGAGCGGCGCGAGCTCGAATTGAGCTCGTCCTGGATGCTCGCCATCGAGATGGATGGCGAGGCTGCGGGGTCCCGCGCTTTCGTACGCTGAGACAAATAGAGGGCGGGGCCCCTTGCAGTAAGTGACTGCGAAAACTAGGCTTATACTTCTTTTTGGGGGCTTGCGCGGCCCGTCAGGCCGCATTGGGATTCGATTAAGATTCTGTCAGTTCTTGGATTTACCCCTCGCTTCGGTCACGAGGGCAAGGGCTTTGTGCTATTCTGCCGCCGCACGGAAGGCCGTTTGCGTTCCGATTCGATCGCCGGCCAGTCCCCCTGGGTGGAGGGGCCAATCCGCGATGGCGTACGAAGAGAGTAGGCTGACCCGCTGGCTTGCGTCGGCACCCACGGCGGCCTTCGCGCTGTACGCGATCTTCGCGTCCTTCTCGACGTACTTCTGCATGTACGCGTTTCGCAAGCCCTTTGCCGCCGCCAGCTACGAGGGCTTCGACTTCTGGCATCTCGACCTGAAGACGGCCCTGGTCATCAGCCAGATCATCGGCTACACCCTCTCAAAATACCTCGGCATCAAGGTCTGCTCGGAGGTCTCCCGCGCCCGTCGCGCGCTGACGCTCGTGGGGTTGATCGCGTTCGCCGAACTCGCGCTCGTGATGTTTGCCATCGTTCCGAACGATTGGAAGGTCGTGGCAATCTTCTTCAACGGCCTTCCGCTAGGCATGGTATGGGGGATGGTCGTCGGCTACCTCGAGGGCCGTCAGACGTCCGAGCTCCTGCTGGCGGGGCTCAGCTGTTCCTTCATTGTCGCCAGCGGCATGGTCAAGGACGTCGGCCGGTGGTTGATGTCGACGCACGGCATCGTCGAGGCCTGGATGCCCGCGGCGACGGGGGCGATCTTCCTCTTGCCTTTCCTGGTTTCCGTTTGGTTGTTGAACAAGATCCCGCAGCCCAATGAGGAGGATATCGAGGCACGGGTCGAGCGCGAGCCGATGAACGGGCGGGAGCGAGCGGCGTTCGTCCGGCAATTCGCGATCGGTCTGGTGTTGTTGCTCATCGCCTACACGCGGGTGCCGGGCACGGCCGTCTTCGCGATCTATCTGGCGGATGCGATCGGCTATACCGGTTCGGTGCTCATGCAGCTCTACAAGGACCTCGGCCAGTCGGACATCTCGCGTCTGGCCTTCTTCAAGGGCCTGACCTACTTCATGTCCGTCTTCGCGGCCGTCTTGCTGATCGGCAGCTGCGTTCACCTCCTGCGACGGCGGCGGCGTGTCGACAGGGCTCTCGAGCGAATCGAGGAAGAAGGCCCACTCGCCGCCGAGGCCGTGCCCGCTCGATCGAATCGCTGACACGGGAGTAACGGCGGGCCCGGAACCAGGCAGGGGGAGGATCGGAGTCTTGAGGTCCGGAGCACGATCGGGAGCATGGGAGTTTTGTCTCACGCGGTTCCCATCGTACCCCTGAGCCCCGGCACCCTCGATGGAAAGCCGTCTTGACCTTCCGGCCCGAAATCAGGATCATGGTCTTTCGTTCAAGCGAACACCGGGGAAAGAGCTTGGCGCGGTCATCTGCGGTCGCATCACGAACTGGGAACGAGTGGAGGTTGTGCGCTGTGAGATTGCGCGACGTTGGGCTATTACTGGTGCCTTTGGCGGCCATCGGCTTCGGCTGTAATGCCCCGGAGGAGAAGTTCGGACGAACCTGGTATCTGGACGGGGCGGGAAACTGGGGGTTCGGCGTCAGTGAGGCGACGTACGGGCTTCGTAAGGCAGGCTACAAGGGCCAGGTCTCCGCTTTCCACTGGTCCATCACCATGAGCCCGCTGGCCGACCAGGTGCTCAAGCCCCTCTCGGGGTTCGGCGCCGCCCGGCTCTCCGGCTGTATTTCGGACTACCTCCGACGCCATCCCGATAAGGACGTCAACATTATTGCCCTGTCCGCCGGCGGGGGGGTGGCGCTGAAGGCCGTCGAGTTGCTCAAGCCGCCGCAGAAGATCAACAACATCATCCTGCTCGCATCGAGCGTGTCGTGTCAGTACGACGTGAAGTCCGTACTCAAGAACATGAAGGGCAAGATCTACGTCTATTACTCGCAGAACGACGCGATGCTTTCCGGACCCGTGAAGGTCCTCGGCGCGTTCGGGGGGAAGCTAGGCGACGATCCGGCCGGGTTGTGCGGCTTATACGCGCCCAACACCGGCGGGCGCGTGGTGAACATCGCCTGGCATCCCCGGTTCTCGCGCTATGGCTGGCACGGTTCGCATACGAGCTGCACCGCGGAGCCGTTCGTTCAGCACATCCTTGCCAAGCACATCCTGACGCCCGAGAGCGGCGCGACCTACTACGCCAGCGCGAGGAGGGGGGGTGCGCAGGGAACGCCCTCCGGCGATACCGCCGGAGATACCCGTCTAGCGCGAGCCAACGTGCGGGAGCCCGCGAGACGCGAGGGGGCAAGGCGGTCGGGCGAAGGGTCCCGGACGGCGAAGTCGAGGGCCGCCAAGCCGCGTCCGCCGAGGTACGCTCCGCCGCTCGGATCCGAGCTGTCCGCGGCGATCGATAAGCCTGTGGTCCGGCCCGGGCAGTCGGCGGCCTTCATGACCTTGAGCCGACGGGATCCCCGTTTCCCCAGTCTGAGCTATCTCCAAGAGGGGTTCCGCGTTCGTCTGATCGGCGTGCCGGGATCGAAGACGGCGCGGCTGGAGGTCCGCCCGCATCGAAAGGGCACGCCTACGGTGCAAGACATGGCCGTCGAGATGGGACAGCGCTATACCGGTACGAACGGCCACGCATGGGCCGTGACGCTGCTTCGCGTCGATCCGCCGAGCCAGACCGCGTGGTTGCAGGTCCGTCAGATGGACGCCAGACCTGAGAAGAAGCCCAAGCCCGGCACGACCCCGGTGGCAAACGCGAGCGGAGGTGTCCACCGCGAACCGCGAAGGCTTGCGGCCCGGTCGGCGCGCTGAGCGGATCCGATCGCGGGACGACCGCGCGCTCTTGCCGTACCCGAGCCCGCCGATGTGCTACAATGGATCCATGATTTGAGCTTGTGGGGTGAGAGCGAGCCCAAGAACGAGTATCTGTCCCCCACCGGATAGCGAACCGAGGAGGCAAGTCATGGCCGAGGAACGTATCTCGCGCAATGCGGAACGCCGAGCAAACCGAACCGAAGGCGGTGCGAATCGTCGAACCTTCCTCAAGCAGATGTGCACGGGCGCGGCCGCGGCGGCCGTCGGGAGCACGACCGCCCACGGGGCCGAGAAGGCCAAGGGCTCGCAGACCGGAACGATGCCCACGATTTCGCTCGGCGAGCACACGGTGACGCGGCTGATCGCCGGGAGCAATCCCGTGGCGGGCTACTCGCACTCGACCCGAAACCTGGCCCGGCACATGCGCGAGTTCTTCACGCTGGAGCGGACCATCCAATTCGCCAAGGATTGCGAGCGGGTCGGCATCAACACCTGGCAGACCTCGTGCAGCAACAAGATCTTCACCGCGTTGCGGAAGCTCCGCGAGCAGGGCTCGAAGCTGCAGTGGATCTGCCTGACGTCGGACAACCCGATGGAGCCGAAGCTCGAGGAGGTCCTCAAGCTCAAGCCCATCGGCATCGTCCATCACGGCGGCGTCACGGACATGTCCTTCCGCCTCAAGCGCAAGGAGAAGGTCAGCGACTTCATCAAGAAGGTCAAGGACGCCGGGGTGCTCGCTGGCGTCTCGGCCCACAACCCGGAGAACATCGCGTACGTCGAGGAGCACGGCTGGGAGAACGATTTCTTCATGACGTGCTTCTACAACGTCATGCGGGATCGTAAGGAGATCCGTGCCAAGCTCGGGACCGTGCCCCTTGGTGAGCCGTTCTTCGAGTCCGATCGGGACGAGATGACGGACGTCATGAAGAAGGTGAAGAAGCCCTGTCTGGGCTTCAAGATCCTCGCCGCGGGTCGGCTGGCCTGGTCGGAGCACAGTGTCGAGTCCGCCTTCCGGTACGCCTTCGAGCGAATCAAGAAGACCGACGCCGTGATCCTGGGGATGTACCCCAAGTTCGAGGACGAGATCGCGCACAACGCCCAGCTCACGATGAAATACGGTCAGCTGGCGTAGGGCTGAGGGGTACGCTTCGTGCCGATCGGGTGGTGCTCTGTCGCTCATCAACTGATGGTTGGGTGGCCTATGGCTTTAGCCGTGGGGGTCCATCGCTCGCGCGATGGGGACGCGAATTGGCTGCCAATTCGTGTTCCCCACCTCTCCGTCGACAGGGCTCCCTTCGGGTCTGAGCCTCAGGGTCGAAGACGGGACAAGTGAAGAGATGGCCCACCCATCGGCTGGACGCCCATCGAATGAGTCGCGACACAACACGAGGAATGGTGGAGAGCCCACCTATCCGCAGGCGGGTTCGGCCGGGCAGAAAGCCATTACCGTTTCGTCAAGGGAGGCGAATACATCCGTTCGCTCCATGGAGGCAGTCGCACACGATGCACCAATCGAGCCGTAATCCGAGGGCCGTCGCCGTGGTGGCGGCCCTGTCGTTGTGCCTGGTCAGCGCCGTGCCCTCGACGAAGACGCCGGTCGAGAAGGGCCGCCGTGCGAACGGCGGCGCCGATTCCGCCGTCACGGCGACCGAGACCCGAACGATCGTCATGCCTGCCGACGGGGCCGTGCTGACCGGGGGCTCGCTGCTGGCCGTGGGCCAAATCGACCAGGCTTCCCCAATGAAGACGATCCTCGTCGACGGCAAGCCCGTCGAGACGCATGCCCTGCGGTACGATCACTACGCGCGGCCGACGACGCGGTCGGCCGGCAAGCCGACGGTGCAGCGTCGACGCGTCCTGGTGGCCAACGTTCCCGTCAAGCCGGGAAGACATGAGATCAAGGTCGGTGCGGATGCCATCCAGGTCTGGGTCGCCGGCCCGACATCGTCTACCAAGCCGCCGGCCGAGTTCGGTGCGTTCACCCCGCACCCGCCCAACAGCGCGAACTGCAGCTTGTGTCACAAGATGACGGAGTCTGGCGGCGGCCGGACACTCGGTCCCGCCCACGAGCCGGAGGTCTGCTTTTCGTGCCATGAGCTCGACGAGTATCTCATCGTGCACGCGCCCCATCGGCGGCCGACGCTGGCGGCTTGCAGGACTTGCCACGCCCCTCACGGCGGGAAGGGCAAGGCGCTGCTGATCGGCGACCCGAAGGGCCTCTGCCTTAAATGCCACGAGCTATAGGCGATATCCCGACGCGTCCGCCGGAAGCCCAAACCCGCGTACGGGGCTGTTCACGGCGTTCACGATGCCATAGACTCAAGGCACGGCCACCCAGGG
>CAZKCX010000359.1:0-7196 GCA_964550865.1 uncultured Planctomycetales bacterium | reverse complement strand
GGACGTATCGCCGGTGGCGGCGAAACGGTAGATTCTCTTGCCGGGAACGCGGACGTGCTTGACGTACGCGGCCTGCGGACGATCGCGGTTGTCGCGGTTCTTGTGGAAGAGTGTGACGTTGCCGAAGTTGCATTGCGGCGCCGAGAAGTACGTGAAGCACTCCGGACGATTGATGCCCCGATACTTGGCCGCCTGGTAGGCGACGTACTCATCCGGCTTGACGCCGGATGCCACGGCAATGGCGGCGGCCTCTTCCAGCCAGTGCGGCGCGATTCGCTCGACGACCTCGCGGTATCCCTTGACCGCACGAAGCTTGGCATCGCGATCTTTACCGGACCCCACGTACGCCCGGACCTGCCGCCGGATCGTCGCCGCGTTGACCTGGCCCCAGGTCCGCCCGACGTCCGCCGGCGGTCCCTCCAGACACACTACCGCGTTCTTCTGTTTGGAAGCCATCCGGTCTTTGTCCTCTGCTCTGGTTGTCTCGCACGTCCTGGGCCAGGGCTCTCCGCGCCCCCTGAGGGCGGGGCCGGATGGGCCACGGTGCGTCGTCCCACCACCGACATGGTACGCATGGTACCATCTGTGACGGACGCGCACAGTGCTTCCCAAGCGAGGGAATACCCGCTCGAGCGAACGACTATCGGACGCGGCGAGAAGCTAGGGGGGAATGTCGATCGACGGCGTCCTGCCGAGCGTCAACGATGCCCTCTGGCCGTCCTCAAAGCCGGAAAACCACCTTCCCATTTCCAACCGCCCGCCCACTTGCTTTTCCCGGCCACACGCAGCAAGACCCACGGCCCCATCGCCGATCGGCCGCATTCGGGGTAGGGAAATAACTTACCGACGGCTACCAAAGCGCTTCGACGCCGGAACCGAAAGATGTATAGAGGCCCGCCGCGGGAATGCGGCGAGCCACAGACACAGGTGGGGGTAAACGACATCCTCCCGCGAGGCTGCTGACGGCGGGGCCCTTCGCGTGTTTCAAACGGAAGCCGATCCGCAGGGCCCGGGCTTGCCGACGGAGCCCCCTTGATCCGGCAGCCGGTGCACCGGGCGAACGAGGAGCCATTGCATGACCAAGTCCATCGCCATCAGTCCGGTTACTCGCATCGAGGGCCACCTCGCCGTGCACGCGGAGACCGAGCCGCTTGGCGGCGACAAGAAGGGAAATCGCGTAAAGCACGCTCGATGCGAGGGCGAGATGTTTCGAGGCTTCGAGCGGATTCTGGAAGGTAGAGATCCCCTCGATGCCCAGCAGATCACGCAGCGGATCTGCGGCGTGTGCCCGATCTCCCACGGCATCGCGTCGGTGCGGGCCCAGGAGGCGGCCTACGGCATCGTGCCCAACAAGAACGGGCGCGTGCTTCAGAATCTCATCTTCGCCGCGAACTTCCTCCAGTCGCACGTCCTGCACATCTACCACCTGGCCGCGCTGGATTTCGTCGACATCACCGCGGTGCTCAAGTACGACGGCACCGACAAGACGCTTCTGAAGCTCAAGGCCTGGGTCGAGCAATCGCTGGCGCGCAAGGAGATCTTCCCCGCCGCGCCGTTCCTGCCGCGGTACGAGGCGGAATACGTCAAGGATCTCGACGAGAACATGGCGTTGCTGTCGCACTACGTGGAGGCATTGAGCATTCGCCGGCTTTGTCACGAAATGGGGGCCATCTTCGGGGCGAGGCTGCCGCACTCGACCGCGCTCGTGCCCGGCGGCTGCACGCAAGTCCCCACGATGGAGCGCATCCTCAGCTACCGCGCCCGACTCAAGAAGGTCATCGCCTTCGTGGAAGACGTGTACATCCCGGATCTTCTCCGGGTGGCCAAGGCCTTTCCGGAGTACTTCGAGGTCGGCAAGGGTTGCGGAAACTTCCTCGCGTACGGAGTCTTCTGGACGGACGACGAGGGCAACAAGTTCATCCGGCCCGGCGTGGTCATCGACGGGCGGTGGGAGCCGCTCGACGCACAGGCCATCACCGAAGACGTGCGGCACTCGCGGTTCTCCCACACGAGCGGATTGCATCCCTCACGGGGCCGGACCGAGCCGTCGCCGGGCAAGAGCGGCGCATACAGCTGGATCAAGGCCCCGCGCTACAAGGGACGGACGATGGAGGTCGGGCCCCTGGCGCGCGTGATGGCGAACTACCACGCCCCCGGCGGGACGTGGGTCAAGAAGGAAGTGGATGCCGTCCTCTCGGATCTCAACCTCACGCCCGACAAGCTCGTCTCGGTGCTCGGACGGCATCTCGCACGGGGCTTGGAATCCTTATGGATCGCCAGAGCGGCCGCCCAATGGCTCGAGGAGCTCGATATCGACGGTCCACCGGCCCAGGACTTCACGATCCCGGAGACCGGAGTCGGGGTGGGTCTGACGGAAGCGCCGCGGGGTGCACTCGGGCACTGGTTGGAGATTAAGGACTATCGGATCAAGCGGTATCAATGCGTCGTGCCGACGACGTGGAACTGCTCGCCTCGCGACGACAAGGACCAGCCCGGGGCCGTCGAACAGGCGATCGAAGGGACCTTCGTGGCCAAGGCCGATCAGCCGATCGAGGTGGGCCGAATCGTACGATCGTTCGATCCGTGCCTGGCGTGTGCCGTCCACTGATCGCAGGCCGGACTTCCGCTCGAGTGAGCATCAGGAGTCGATCGTAATGCATCTCTATAGCAGACGTGATTTCCTACGCATGGGAAGCTACCTGGCCGCGGGAATGGGCCTGGGTCGCGCCACCGGCGAGGTCTTTGCCGCCGGCCTGGAGCAGTTGGGGACCGGCAACGTCAAGGTCGTGTGGCTGCAGGGCATGGCCTGTTCCGGCTGCTCAGTGAGCTTCCTGAACGCCGAGCACCCGGACCCGGTCGAGGTCCTCACGGAGATGATCTCCCTGGTCTATCACCCGACCGTGGGGGCCGCGCAAGGCCAGGTCGCCCTCGACGTGATCGAAAAGGCCACGCAGACCAAGGACTACTTCCTGGTCTTCGAAGGCTCCGTGCCCCTGGCGATGCCCGAGGCCTGTCTGCTCGGCGGTCAACCCCTGACGTCGCGCCTGGGGACGATCCTTCGCAACGCCAAGGGGATCATCGCCGCGGGGACGTGCGCCGCCTTCGGCGGCATCCCCTCGGCCGAGGGCAACCTCACCGGCGCCGGCAGCGTCAAGGACTTCATGGAGCAGGAGCGAATCCCCATCGAGGGACGCCTGATCAACTGCCCCGGGTGCCCGGTGCATCCGCAGTCGATGGTCGGGACGATCGCGTATCTCGTCGCGCGAGGGGTCCCGAAGCTGGATCCCAAGCTCCTCACGCCGAACATGTTCTACGCACACTCGGTGCACGACGAGTGCCCGAAGTTCCACTACTGGGAGAAGCGGGAGTTCGCCGAGAAGTTCGGCGACGAGGGCTGCCTGTTCAAGCTGGGCTGTCTCGGTCCGCTGAGCCACGCCTCCTGTCCCTTGCGGCAATGGAACAGCAGCGTGAACTGGTGCATCCGGGCTGGGGCGCCCTGCACGGCCTGCACGAGCGAGAGCTTCGCCAGACGGCGCGATTTCCCCTTCTATCGCAAGGGCGAAGTCCAACACACGGTTGCCTACACCGACCAGGATCGAGGTGCCTAGCTATGACTCTTGCCGATCTATCGGTCTCGAAGAAGATTGCCGGGTCGATTCTCAGCGTCTTCGTGCTGTCCTCCGCCGCCCTGTTCCTGATCCAGCACACCCTCTACTCGCGGAACTTCGAGGGCGTGCTGAGCGAGGTCGCGGACTCGGCCCTGGAGCTCAAGCGGGAGGGCGCCCTGGACCTGATGCGCGAGGTCCAGTTCGCCGTCGAGGGCTCGCTCCAGCGCGGCGAGACGGTCCAGTTCATGAACTTCGCCAAGCAGCAGAGCGAGCTCGAGGAGATCCGCGCCTTCTCCTTCTACAACAAGACCGGCAAGCTTGAGCTGTGCAGCGATTCGTCCCTCGTCGGCCAGCAGATGGACGAGGCCCTCTGGCAGCGCTGCCAGGAGTCCCAGGAGCTGATCGTCATCGAGGACGAGCACTGCTTCTCGTTCTACACCCCGCTGCGCGTCGATCGGGACATGAAGCGACTCAATCCCGACTGGACCGTCGGCGAGGTCTACGGCGTCCTGCATCTCGAATTCTCCAAAGAGAAGATCAACAGTATGCTCACCGAAGCCCGCGAGACCTATCAGGCCAACACCGCCCGAACCATGGGCGTCGTGCTGGTCGCGGCGCTGATCGCCGGAGCCGTGGTGGTGGCGGTGGGCCTGGTCGTCTCGGCCAAGATCGCCAAGCCCCTCAAGAGGGCCGTGGCCATGCTCGAGGACATCGCCCAGGGCGAGGGTGACCTGACGCGCCGGCTTGAGGTCAGCAGCAAGGACGAGATCGGCGAGCTCGCCAGATGGTTCAACACCTTCGTCGAGAAGCTCCAGGGCATCATCCAACAGATCGGCACCACCGCCAATTCGCTGGCCGGCTCGGCGACGCAGCTCTCCGGCACGGCCTCCGAGATGGCCAACAACGCCGCGACCTCCAACGAGCGGGCCGCCGACGTGGCCGCCTCGGCGGAGGAGATGACCTCGAACATGACGACCATGGCCGCCTCGGCCGAGCAGATGTCGTCGAACGTGCGGATGGTCGCCTCGAGCGTCGAGGAGATGACCGCCAGCATCAGCGAGGTCGCCAAGAGCGCCGAACAGGCCGCCACCGTCGCCGACGACGCCGCCGCCCTGACCCAGGTCAGCAACGACCGCATCACGCAGCTCGGCTCGGCCGCCGACGAGATCGGCAAGGTCATCGAGGTCATCCAGGACATCGCCGAGCAGACGAACCTGCTCGCGCTCAACGCGACCATCGAGGCCGCCCGGGCGGGCGACGCGGGCAAGGGGTTCGCCGTCGTGGCCACCGAGGTCAAGGAGCTGGCCAAGCAGACCGCCAACGCCACGGAGGACATCCGACGACGCATCCAAGGCATTCAAGAATCCACCGGCCTGGCGGTGCAGTCCATCGCCGAGATCAGCGACGCCATCCGTCAGGTCAACGACGTCTCGAGCACCATCGCGTCGGCCGTCGAGGAGCAAAGCATCACGACGAAGCAGATCGCCGGCAATGTGACGCAATCGGCGACGGCGGCCGAGACGGTCTCCCGCGGCGTGGCCGAGTCCGCCACCACCAGCCAGGAAATCACCGCCAACATCCACGGCGTGGATCAGTCCAACAAGAAGACCGCGGAAGGCGCCTCCTGGACCCAGACCGCCAGCGGCGAACTCTCGCGCCTCGCCGACGAGCTGCAGACACTCGTCGGCAAATTCAAGGTCTAAGTCCGCGCTTCAGACGTCTGACGACGATATGGCCGCGCAAAGGAGGAGGCCCGCTGGGAGGAAGCGGGCCTCGGGGAATCATAGGAGGGTGAGGGAGGTTCTTGCGTGTTCATTACGTCTGATGATCCGCCCTGCAGAAGCTTTCCCGCAAAATCCGGAAAACGCGCCGATTCCTGCTTGGGCGGGGAAGACCCCGGGCCGGCAAATCCCCAACCGTAGCGCATCATATTGGGCACAAGAGACATAATCGAAGACACGGGCACGCCTTGCCCCACGGCTTGCCTCGAGCATTTCACCGGTCCGCGAGGGCGAGCGGATCCGCCACTGGCGGGGAATGGGTGGCTCCCGCCCAATTGTTCCGGCCAACGCACTAAGCCTCACCCGCCTGGCTCCCGATAGCAGGAGTACGCCCGCGCTCGATTGACACCCGCGGCCCCCGGGCGTGATAATTGTCTGAAGAAACCGATCAGGTTCGGCGCTGCACTCGATCAACCCCGAGAAGAGAGAGACATGGACAGGCTCGGATTTCACATCGCGGTCACACTCGCAATCGGCATCGCCTTTGGATTCGGCGGATTCTTCCTGGGGCGCACCGCCCCGCGTCGGGCGTGGGAGGGGCGAAAGGCCGACCTGGAGAAGAACATCCGCGAGCTCCATCAGGCCAAGGCGCACTACGACGACATCGTCCGTAAGATCAGGATCGAGAACCGCAAGCGGCGGGAGAAGTACGGCTACTACAATAACAAGCCGAAGCCCGACAAAGCCCCCATGCAACCCACGGGCCCGACCTCCCTGCCCGGCAACCTGCAGTTCGTGCCGGCGACGCCCCAGTGAGCCTCGCAAGAACCCGAACAGTTACCGCGTGCACCACGGCCGCTCCTCACACGCCGTGCCTGGCCGACGACCGCGTCGTCAGCGGGCAATCGCCTCGTGCCCTGAATACACCGTGGCCAGCTCCCCGCGGACGAACCCCGCGCAGAACATGTCGAGCTGACGCGCCAGTTCGACCGCCAACGCCGTCGGCGCGCTGACGGCCGTCACATCGCTGATGCCCGCCCGCGCCGCCTTGGCGATCATCTCGAAGCTCATTCGACCCGAGAGCATCACGAGGCACCGGTCAAGGACACGCCCCTCACGAACCCCCTGGCCGACGGCCTTGTCGAGGGCGTTGTGACGGCCGATGTCCTCCTTGGCGATCAGCGTTTCGGTGAGCAGCCGTCCGTCGCGAATCTCGGCCAAGGCGGCGGCGTGCGTGCCGCCCGTGCGCTTGAAGAGTCGCTGGCGCTCGCGCATGTGTCCGGCGAGCGCATGGATGGCCTCACGCGTCAGGCGACCCGCGGTCCGCTCAAACGGCTCCAGGCCCGTGGCGACCTCGCGGATGGCCTCGTAGCCGCAGATCCCGCACGAGCTGTAGACCTTTCGATGGGCCGTAAGCCGGGCCTCCCAGGCCGCGTCGTCGGACGGCGTGATGCGGACGATGTTGCCGAACGCGTCGTCGCGGGCGAAATCGATCCGCTGCGCCTCGTCGATGCCCTCGATGATGCCCTCGGTCACGAGCCAGCCGAGGGCGAGGTCCTTCTCGTCGCCGGGCGTGCACATCACGGTGGCGACGTTCTTGCCGGCCACCGCGATCAGCAGCGGCTCCTCGGCGATGAGGTCGCGATGCGTATCGGCCAGGCCGTCCGGGCCCAGCTCGTGGCACTCGCGGCGGAAGGTCTCCTCCAGGATGGGTTCGTCGGCGTTTGACATGAGGGTTGTATGGTATCAGATGCTTGGGGACGGAGCCGCGGAGGTTGGTCTGCTTTCGGGATCGTCTGAACAGCAGGTTACGAGACTGGGCGCGGCTGGATTCGAACCAGCGAAGGCGAACGCCAACGGGTTTACA
>CAZKCX010000358.1:0-7199 GCA_964550865.1 uncultured Planctomycetales bacterium | reverse complement strand
GTTCAGCGACATCGTGCCGTTCGGTCGCGTGCGGGCCTCCACCTCGCGATGCAGCCACTCCCGCGTCTCGGCCATGCCGAGCCGTGCCCGCGAGATCGCCAGCATGACGGTCGCGTTGTTGCCGTTCCACTTGAGCCCGTCCGTGGTGCGGGCAAACAGCTCCCGAACGTCCTTCGGCGACTGCCACGTGATCACGTCGGCCGGAAAGACCGGTGTGGCCGGCACGGAGATGTTGTACGTGATGGGCGGCGCGCCGGCGACGTCCACCACGATGGGCTTCTCCTCGCCGTGCGTCGGATACGGCGGCAACAGCTCGATCGTTTTCTTCCAGCGTTCCACGAGGTCGGCGTCACGATGGAGGATCTTTGCGCCCTCGATCCCCGCGCGGAGCGTGTATTCGACCATGGCGATGTCGAACGCGCAATCGTGATTCCGCGCGAGCCCGGGCTTCCATCCCCAATGCTCCGGCGAGACGGACGGGCCGAGCCGCACCTTGCCGTCGGCGCCGCGCTCGCACTGCTCGACGAACTTCGCGTAGAACCTCGCGACGTCGCGAATGCACGGATACACCGTTTGCTCGAGCAGCCGCCGCTCGGGCGCGTATTTGTAGTGCCACCACAGCGGCTGGACGCTGAAGCCCGCCACGCCGATCGTCATGCCCCAGACGTGATGGATGTACTGTCGGCCGATATGGCTCTTGCACTTTGCCGGATGCGGCGGCTCGTACGCGAACAGGACGTGCGGATAGTACGCGCCGTCCATGTCAAACACCTGCTTGGCGAGCCATCGGGCCCGCGGGAGATACTCACGCATGAGCCGGTCGTACGGCTCGGCCAGCTCGGGATGGTTGGCCGCGTAGCACGCCCAGAACGTCTGCTGGAGGTTGTAGTTCGTGTGATAGTCTCCGTGCCACGCGGGCGTGTCGTTGATCAGGCTCGCGAACAGCCCCGGGCACTGCACGCCCGGCTTGCTCACGCAGCGGAGGAAGTAGAGCCCGCGATACCACGTCCGTTGGAGAAGGGGGTCGCCGAGCCGGAGCCCGCTCCGCGACCAGAAGCGTTCCCAGCTCTGTTCGTGCTCGCCGACGAGCTTGGAGGCGTCCGCCTGAATTGCCTCGTTGGCCATCTGCGCCGCACGCGCAACGATGTCGCCGGATTCCTCCAGCGAGGTCACGATCGCGACGGCCTTGCGGTCGTCCCGCTGCGCAAGCGCCACGGCGAACGCCATGCCTGGCCAGTCGAAGTCGCCGGGGATCGTCTGCCGGATCCACGTTGCGCCCTCGCGCTCGCCCTGTTGAACGGGCGGCAGGTCCTTGCTCGATAGCGGCACGAGCTTCGCCTCCGCGGGGCATTCGATGAGGAAGACGTTGCGGTCGGCCAGGGCACGGACGGCCGCCTTCGGCGTCCCGTGCGGCGCGCCGTCCACCTCTGCAACCGCACGTCGCAGATCCAACCGTCCCGGGCACGTCGGCGGCGCGGTCGCGGTCAAATCGACCGCGTGCCTTCCGGCGGGGCCCTCCAACCACACGCCCTCGAAGCGGTTCTCCGCGTGCCGGGTGTTCTCGGTCCAGGTGTAGAGGATCAGCTTGCCGATGCGTTTGCCCTTGGGCAAATCAAATGTGCGCTCGGCCGCCTTCGTCGGCGTCTCGATCCACTTGCT
Source organism: uncultured Planctomycetales bacterium (assembly GCA_964550865.1). GTDB lineage: Bacteria > Planctomycetota > Phycisphaerae > UBA1845 > JAFGLZ01 > JAFGLZ01. Next base: position 5,540 of record CAZKCX010000358.1, on the reverse strand, counting down.
GTTGAGGATGTTCTCACCCGACGGCGTCATCACGTCGATGAAGTACCGCGCGTTCTCCGTGCCGCTGAGGCGGACGCGGAGCTTCGGGTAGTCATCGGTCGATAGGTTCAGCGGCGCCAGGGCGTATCCGTTCGAGGCCCCCTCGCGCCCGCGGATGCTCATCACCGTGCCATCGCCGCGTCGCTCCCAAGCGTTGCGCATCCCCTGCGCGCGGATCTTCCGCCAATAGGGCTTGCCTCCGCCGCCTTCTCCCAAGAGAAGCCGAGCGCACGCCCGCGGACACGGGTAGGCCGTCGTGTGGTAGCTGTCGGGACCCTTCCAACGCATCCCCTCCGGCAGGATCGGGTCGGTGATCGGCACGCCCTTCTTGCCGAGCTCCTTGACCCGCTTCAGTGTCGGCAGGGGCGGATCGTTCTTCGTGAAGAGCCGCGCGTCCCAGACGTCGTTCTTGGTCAGGACCATGCCGATGCCCCCGCCGTCGGTCCAGACCAGCGCGTTGACGTCGCCGTTGCCGATGAGCAGGGCGTCATCAAGGATGCTGTCGAGCGTGCCGACCTGAATCGCGGCATCATTCAACACGGCGGGAAAGGGAATAGGCTCACCGTCCGCATGCCGCGATAGGCCCGTCGTCACAACGGCGGTACCGACGACGAACCACACGCAGCGGGACTTCCTCACGGGGCATCGCATTGGCGTGACTCCTTCCGTCATCCACGAACGTGAGACGCCATTCTACCGGTTTGCCGCGGCGCGTGCCGCAGTGGCTCGCAGGTTTCTCATTGGGTAGGGATTCGACGGGGGATCGCAGCCAACCGCATCTGCGTGAACTGTGCGTGATTAAGCGCCGGGGACATCGCGTGCACGGACGATGGGCATCTTGCCCATGAGCCTTCACGGATGAGACGCCCATGCGACGCGATGCGGATGTCCGCAGGGGTACTCAGCAGCGAACGTACCCTCTTTCGCGGAGCCTCAGCACGTCAGATGGAAGCCCGCCGAAACGTCCTTGCCCTCGGCGACCAGCTCCTCAAATCGCTGCGCCGCCTTCGGCGTGGAAAGATCGACGAGTTCGATGCCCCGATCCGCCAGGGCGCTACGCGTCCCCTCGGGAACGCGCATGACCTTATGGTGTCCGCGGCCGATGACGAGCACGCTGGGCGGGTCATCCAGGATCGTCTCCAGGTCCTCCATGCAGAGGCCGTGGCCCTTCCGCCGCCACCAATTGGGATAGACGCGACCGTTGTGGATGATCACATCCTTGTCGTAGCGGGTCCCGTCGATGGTGATGCTGCCGAACCGGCAATCGGAGATCTCCATGGCCGTCCTCCCAGCGCGCGAATCAGATGCCTCGGGACGCCCTCCATCCTACGTTGGATGCCGCGTAGCGTGTAGAATCGTTGGTCATGTACGAGCTCGAGGCCGACGCGGTCTACATCACGCAGCGTGCCCACGAAGACCCGCGGTGTCGCGCGCGGATCGAACGGATCCTGCCGAACCTATGCGCCGACCACACGGAGGTCGTCACCGACGCGCGGCTCAACGACATCGCGACGGAACGGGAGTGGGCACGCCAGGAGGCTCGACGCACCGGCGAGCTGCGGCGAGGCACGAAGCTTACGGTCGTCCTCAACCGCTTCGAATGGCTCAACAGCGAGGGATGGTGGCGTCGCGAGGAGCGGTTCCCCTCCTTGACGCGATTCCTGCTGAACGGCAACGGGGCGTGGTCGCAGAGGAAAGCGGAGCACTTCGCCGAGACCATGGACTCGGTCTGCCAATCGGCCTGGGAGCTGCACTGCGCGTACGGCTGCCCGCACTCCTGCGCGTACTGCCACGTCGGCGACCTGCTGAACATCATGCTCAACCTCGAGGAGCTGGCCGACCGCGCCGAGGAGTTCATTCGCGCGCATCGGCGCCAGCGGCTCTACAAGTTCGACAACTACACCGACACCATCTGCCTCGAGCCGGAGTACGGGGCTTCACAGATCATGGTCGAGCGGTTCGCCGAGTTCGCCCGACGGGCCGACGTCCCGGACGTATACCTGATGCTCTACACCAAGAGCGACAACGTCGGCCACCTTCTCGATCTGGACCATGCCGGCCGGACCATCGTCAATTGGACGCTGAGCGGCGCGACACAGTCGGCCCTGATCGAGCGCGGCGCTCCGCCGTCGGGCGCGCGGATCGCCGCCGCGCGCCAATGTCAGGATGCGGGGTACACGGTCCGTGTTCGTTTCTCCCCGATCGTTCCTGTGGAGACCTGGCGCGACGAGTATCGCGAGCTGATCGCGCGGATGTTCGAGCACATCGAGCCGGACATCATCACGTTTGACGTCCTGGGGTGGATGTCCGCGCAGGCGATGGACCGCTCGATGGACCTCTCCCTGCTCGACGCGCCCTACCGCGAGGAGATCGAGCGCCAGATCGCCGCGGGCGAGGAACACCCCACCAAGCACGTCTTCCCGCATCCGCTCCGACGCGAGGTCCTGCGGTTCGTGACCGAGACCATCCGCGCGCATCGTCGAGACACCCGACTGGCCATCTGCAACGAGACGTTCCAGATGTGGGCGGAGTTGGGACCGCATCTCGGCCAAGAGCCGGGCAGCTACCATTGCTGCTGCGGGCCGATCAGCGTGCCGGGGATGCTCTGACGGACGGTGAAGGCTCATGGGCAAGAGGCCCATGCTACGAAATGCTCGCGAGCTTCTCCTTCACGAAGGGCCACACGCGCTCGCTGAAGTACCGATGCCCTCCCTCGCCGACGTAGAGCTCCACGTTCGCGCCGGCGCCGGCGGCGTGGTAGATCCTCTCCAGCTCGGCATACGCCTGCCGGACCCCCTCGATGGGAAAAATGTCGTCGTCGCGGCCGGCGACGATCAGCATCGGCCTCGGCGCGACGAGCCCGCCGATGTCCGACATTTCGGCGTAGGTGCTCAGGTCGGGCACGTAGTTGCACGGGCAGTGATGGATGCTCAGCGTGCTGTGGCGGAACGTGCAGAAGTAGCAGCTCGGGACGGCCACCGCGATCCGCGCATCCACCGCGGCCAGGAAGAGCGTCACCGTGCCGCCGCCGCTGTTGCCCGTGGCCCAGATCCGCTTGGCGTCCACGTCCTCTCGCGCCTCCAGCCAATCCACGAGCTGAATCAGGTCGGTGATCCGCATGCCCAGCAGATTCCGCCCGGTTTGCGTCGCCCGGCAAGCAAGCTGAATGCAGCTCGAGCCGTGGCCGCGGCTGAACTCGTCCTCGAGCATCAGCTCCCCGAATCCGCGCAGGTCCGGAGCAAGCGCGATCATCCCCTGCTCGACGGCCTGCACGGCGTAGTCGCGCTGACCTTCCGAGATCTCGCGCGGGTCATAGTCGGGCGGCGGCAGATTGACGGGGACGACCTTCCCCGGCCCGTGGCCGTGCAGGGCGAGAACCGCGGGCACGGGTCCCTGCATCAACTTGGGCCGAAGCAGAAACGCCGGCACGCCCAGGTTGTCGACCGCCCGCATGACGATCTTCTCGCGGGTGTACGTGCCGCAGTCCTCACTCGTGATGACCTCGACGGGCGGCGGTTCGGCCGGCAAGACGGGCAGCCGCAACAGGTCGACGACGCGCTCGCGAAGCTCCGCCTGCCAGAGATTGAAGTCCCGCTCGCCAAGCCCAAAGGATAGGCGGCCCTGGAGCGAAGCCAGCTGCGTGAAGACCTCGCTCATGTTCGCATACGGACGATGGTTCTGAATCAAGGGGATGGCATCCTGTGCGTGTCGTTCCTGGAATGCACCGATTTCTGCATGAGGACCTGCCGACCGATCCGCGCCGCTCATTCCTCCGGCTGGTTCTCAATATTCCGAATCTGATCTCGGATTCGCGCGGCATCCTCGTAGCGCTCCTCGAGCAGGGCCCGCTCGAGCTTCCGCTCCAACCGTTCCACGGTACCGATCGGCAACCGCTGGGAGATCTCGTCGCGAAGCGAGGCCAGCACCTGGGCCTCGCTCGATTGCTCGAAGGCCTCCGGATGCCCGTACGTCTCGAAGAACTCGCGAATCGTCCGCAGGCCCGCCTCCACGTGGGCCAGCGCGCTCTTCAGCATGCCCTGTTCCATGGCCTGGAGGGCCCGCGCCCGCGTATTCATCATGACGATGTACGGCCGATACTGCTCCAGGAGGATGCGGTCGTTTTCTTCCGCGGCGTACTTGGCACAGAGGTCGAGCACCTCGATGTTTCGCGCCGTGTCGCGCTCCACGCGCGCATAGTCCTCCAAGACGAAGAGCGAAAGATACCGGTGGTAGTACATGAGCGCTTCGTCCCGCAGGGCCTGGCACTCTTCGGAGGACAGCTCGAAGCCGAGGTCCGTCCCGTTCTTCTGGTCGTACTCCCGCAAGCGCTTCGTGTGATAGTCCAGGAGCGACTCCTCGCCGTGCGGCCGCTCGCCGTCCGGCCGGCCGTCCTTCTCCATCTGGAGCAGGCCCAAATCGAGCCGCATTTGGATCTTCTCCTTGCCGTCCGCTCCGGTGACGGTGCGCACGGTGATCTTGCCCGACTCGAAGGGCCAACCGTTCAGAATGGGGCGAATGTCTCCCTGGTCCATGCCGTCCATTAGAACCCATGTGCGTCGGGATTGACAACCCGCCCGAACCGCACATGGAAATGGATGCCTCACGGCTCCCGCGGCTTCTCTCGTACCGATTCGCACCTCTCGCCGGGGCTGGACGGCTTGCGGGTCAGGGCCAATAATGGGACATGCCTGGCGAGGAAGGTGTACGTCCGAGTCGATCGGCACGGCTCGTCCTTTGCTCGGGGGCACCCGGACCCGCTGCGAGGCGCGCCCGGTTCCTCTCTCGATCCGAACGAACGCGATCACCCGGCCTCGGAGATCTCTTTCGCCGTCGTCATCATGCGCGTGTACGCCAAGAGACTGTCGCTGGTCATCGTGCTCGGCCTGGGCCTCTGGCTGTTCTGGCCCGCGGAGGACGGTACCGAAGGGTCGGCGCGACGTCGACGTCCGTCGGCCGGCGGCACTGAGGCCGAGGCCCAATATGTCCTTCGCGTCGCGATCGGTCCGCATTACATACCCGGGACCGTCCCTTTCGGAGTGGGCAAAAAGCTCCGTGGCGCGCAAGACGTGGCGGACGCCTTCGAGGAGCTCTTCCCCGATACGCGCATCGACATCGTCAACGTCCCGACCGTGGTCCGGGAGTACCTGGTCACGCAGCTCAGCAGCGGCAAGGCGCCGGACATCGTCCCCGTGAACGTCGAGGACGTCTGGATCGACATCCACAAGGGCTGGTACGTGCCGCTGGACGAGTACCTCGAGGCGCCCAACCCGTTCGTCCGCGAGCGCGGCACGCCCGAGACGCCCGGCTACAAGCAGTGGTGGGACATGTTCAAGTACCAGGCCATCAGTCGCGGCAAGGCGGCCCCCGACGGACGCATGTACTGCATCAGCCTCGACATGATCGAGACGGCCATCTTCTACAACAAGGACGTCTTCGCGGAAGTCGGCGTGACCGTGCCCGAAACCTGGCAGGAGTTCATCGACGTCATGGCCAAGCTCGAG
>CAZKCX010000357.1:0-7226 GCA_964550865.1 uncultured Planctomycetales bacterium | reverse complement strand
TTTCTTCTGACGCACTGTTCAACCTTTCTTGAAAGCAGCCTAGCGAGCCAAAGCCTTCCTGAGGCTTTCGGCAGGATGGTAGCAGCGGTCGATCCATCGCTTGAGATGGCCATAGTCGATCACGCAAGCCTCCTTCAGGTCGGCCGCGTATCGGTCTCGCCGCTGCCAGTCGGTTACGCGCGTTCGGCTTGACCGGTGGGGCGGGCCTAGCTAGTTTCGCGGAATGGGCCGGGGGCGATCTCGTCCCCCTTGCGGTTATGGTTCGGCACAGGCACACGCTCAGCACGCACGGAGGGTAGATCCATGGGCGGTCTCTTCGGGTCGGTGTCCACGGACGATTGCGTCAAGGACGTTTTCTACGGCACGGATTATCACTCCCATCTGGGGACCCGACGCGGCGGCATAGCCGTCGTCAACGGGTCGGGGTTCGAGCGCGTCATCCATGACATCACGACGTCCCAGTTCCGCTCGAAATTCCAGGACGACATCGGGCCCATGCATGGCCATCGGGGGATCGGCGTCATCAGTGACACGGAAGACCAGCCGTTGATCATCGGCAGCCATCTGGGTCGGTACGCCATCGCCACCGTCGGTCGCATCCGCAACGCCGAGGAACTCGCCGAACGCGCATTACGAGAGCGACGGACCCATCTGTCCGAGATGAGCGGCGAGGAGATCAATCCCACCGAGCTCGTGGCCACGCTGATCAACCAGGAGGATACGTTCGAGGATGGCATCCGTAACGTCCAGGAGTCGATCGACGGGTCCTGCTCACTCCTGTTGCTGACGAAGGACGGCTTGTATGCGGCCAGGGACAAGTACGGCCGCACGCCACTCATGGTCGGCGTGAAGGACGGCGCGCTTGCCGTGACGCTCGAGACGTGCGCCCTGCCGAACCTCGGTTACGCGTTCGAGAGGGCCCTCGGTCCGTCCGAGATCGTGCGCATCACCCCGGACGGGATCGAGCAGAGGCAACCACCGGGCGCGCACATGCAGATCTGCTCGTTCCTGTGGGTCTACTTCGGCTACCCCGCCTCCAGCTACGAGGGGATTAACGTGGAGGAGGTCCGCAACCGCTGCGGCGCGTTGCTGGCCCGAGACGATGACGTGGAGATCGATCTGGTCGCGGGGATCCCCGACTCCGGCACGGGACACGCCATTGGCTATGCCAACGAGTCGCCGGCCCCCTACGGCCGACCGTTCGTGAAGTACACGCCGACGTGGCCCCGGAGCTTCATGCCGCAAGACCAAGCCACGCGGGATCTTGTCGCCGGCATGAAGCTGATTCCGGTCCCGGAGTTCATCAAGGGCAAGCGCCTGCTGTTCGTCGAGGACTCCATCGTGCGCGGGACGCAGCTGCGGGATACGATCCGTCGCGTGTTCGACTACGGTGCGAAGGAAGTCCACATGCGGCCGGCCTGCCCGCCCCTGGCCTTCGGCTGCCGGTTCCTGAACTTCTCCCGATCGAAATCCGAAATGGACCTCGCCGCGCGTCGAGCGATTCGGCGCCTGGAGGGCGACGAGGAGCCCTGTCTCAGTGAGTATGTCTCCGGCCAGAGCGAGAAGTACCACGCCATGGTCCACGCCATCGGCGAGCGGTTGGGGCTGACGAGCCTCAAGTATCAGCCGCTCGATCGCCTGGTCGAGGCGATCGGCCTGCCGAAAGAAAAGCTGTGTACCTACTGCTGGGACGGCGTCGACAACCGGCCGTGCTGCGGTTCGACATCTGCCGGTAGCCATCAGGACCGGTCGAAACGCGAAGGCGTTCGGACGGATCCGGCGGAGACCAGCGTCGTCTGACGTTCCGAACCGCGTCTGCTTCCAGGGCACCTTGCCCCTCGCCGGCTTGAGCGCCGCCGGTTATCCTGTGCCCTCAGGCGTCCTACTTCACTTCAGGTTTCCCACCGGTCAATGCTATGGAGACGAGATGCGCGCTGCCAATTGGAGGATTGCGGGACACGGACAACAAGGTGGGAGGCAGAGGATCTTCTTGGCTCGACGTCGGATGGGACCGTACAATGACGTTGGCAACTCAGGTCGCCTACTGGGGAGCGATCGGCTTTGCTCGTTGGGCGGCGCACGCGACGCTGTGCCCGCATTGATCACAACAGAGGAAAGGGATGAAGGCTCTCGACGAGATTGACTTGCATCCACGGGATCGATTGGCCATCGAGAAGGCCGCTGGGATCCTACGTCGAGACTTCCCCGTGAAGAGCATCGTGCTGTTCGGGTCAAAAGCGCGTGGCGATGACGATCCGGAATCGGACATCGACCTCCTTGTGCTCACGAGCAGGCCGGTCACGCGCGCCGAACACGAGCAGATGACGCGGGCGCTATTCGACCTTCAACTGGAACTTGGCGTCGTGCTCAGCAAGCTCGTGGTCTCTGCCGACAACTGGCAACAAGGGCCCTACGGCGTCTTGCCGATCCGTGCCGAAATCGATCAAGAGGGAGCGACGGTGTGAATCAGAGGCATGCGCGAAGCGAGCTCGTCCTGGGCCTGCTGCGCAAGGCAGATCGTGCCCTGGCAGCCGCCCGTCGGGAGGCCGAGGCGGGAGACCTGGAACTGGCCATCAACAGGGTCTACTATGCCTGTTTCTATAGCGCCAGCGCACTCCTTCTGCAAGAGAACAAGCATTTCAGCAAGCATAGCGGGGTGCGTGCAGCTCTACATCAGCACGTCGTCAAAGCGGGCCGACTTCCTTCGGACCTCGGAGCTTTCTACGACCAGGCGTTCGAAGAACGTCAAGAGGCCGACTACAGCGGGCTCGCCACCTTCGACGCAGAAACGGTGACCGCACGAATCAACTCTGCTGAGCTGTTCGTCTCCCACATGAAGGCCCTACTGGACCTGGCACCGAAGGGTGAATGACGTCGCCGAAGGATAGCGGGTAGCCGGGACACTCGCTCTCTTTCCCGGTGCCGCCATGCCATCCTCGCTCCATACATCCATCTGTCCGCCCAGTTTGTCCGGCCTCGGGAATAGAAGCGGAGGATTATTCGGCCTTATACCGTACCGGCCTCCTCGCGTTTTGATCAAAGGCCCGGCGCGGATGACCGACCCCCATGGCAGGAAGCCCGGCGCGTACCCGCCGCCACCAATTCGCGATCGTTAGCGGCTCGGCCCTGGCCTGAGGATCTGCGCCTTCTCCAGCGACGTCGCGATCCGATCCAAATGGATGACGACCTGGCGGAGACTCTCATTGACGTCCCTCATCTCCCGGTTGAACTGGCTCGTCCTGTGAAACGACAGGAAGCAGAACGCGGAGGCGAGGATGAGCATCCCCACGACGGCCACCCCTTTGATCTTGTCCATACCGACCAGACTCCAGCTCTTGCGGTCCCCGCTTGGCCTACCGAGTGGGGGGACGGCTCACGTCCGGCTGTCCCGGCCCGACGAACTCACATCTCCCCTTTGTCTCTCGTCGACACGTCAGCTTAACGGAGGGGGACCTCAGGTCAAGCGAACGGGAACCGTCGCACCTACATCCACCCGATCTCCTGGAAGGATTCGATCGTATCGCGGAGGCCGTCCCGGACGTCTGGATAGCGATAGGCAAACCCCCATCGCTTCGTCTTCGCGTTGCTGATCCAGTAGCTCGACCCCAGGTAGACCACCGAGCCCACCTCGAACACGCGGACACGAGGCATATGCCATTTCCGCTCCAGCCAGCGCCAGGCCTTCGCCACGCCGAGGGCGCACGTCATGAACGGCTTCGACAGCCTGACGAACGGCACCTCCCACATGCGTCGACCCACGAGCAGCGCGATGTACTTCAGGAAATCGCGGTAGCTGATGACGCTGTCATCGACCACGTTGAAGTCGTGGCCGATCGCCTCGTCCCGTTGGGAGATGAAGGCGGCGAATCGGGCGACATCCACGACGTGGACGGAGGTCGTGATGAAGTTGCGTGCGTCCCGCGGGATGGCGGGCACGTAGCCGTGATGAATCGCAAGGACGATCCCGCCGTGTCCGTAGTCGCTGCCGGGGCCGTACATCGGCCCGGGACGAATCACCGTGAGCGGCAAGCCCTCTTCTCGGTGCGCCCGCCACGCGATCTGCTCCTGCTTCCACTTGGTGATGCTGTAGTCGTTGACGATGTAGGTCCCCTTGGGGTGCTCGGCCCCGAAGGGCTCGGTCTTCGGCGAGGATGAATTCTCCGTGAAGGGGATGTTGCCCTTGCCCTTCTCCGACAGGCGATAGGGGTGGCCGAAGACGCCGCAGGTGCTCCAGTGGATGAACCGCTCCACGTTGCAGGTCTCCATCGCGGCGAGGAGGTTTTCGAAGCCCTCGACGTTGACCTTGCTCAGCACATCCATGCTCGCCGAGTAGTCGTAGAGCGAAGCGGTGTGGAACACGTGCGTGATCGGATGCGCAAAGAGCTCCGCGAGCGTTTCGGGCTGCATGAGGTCCGAGGGAAGGACCGTGAGGTTGTCGTGATCGAGGTCCAGACCGATGTGGGCGAAGACCGTCTTGTTCTTCTCGTTCGCAAAGGCGGCGGGCAGATCGGTGGCGATGACGCGCTCACCGCTGTCGAGCAGGTGCTTCACGAGATGCGAGCCCGAGAACCCGCAGGCGCCGGTCACGAGGTTGAGTCGCTGGGCCATCGTCCTTCCTTGCGTCGATCTGCCACCGCATCAGGAGGCGCGCGGACAAACTGTTGTTCCCTCCGGGGACTGTCCCTGCGATACACCTCATTCGCGCGACGATGCCTTGCCGCGGCCCGTCAGCCTGCGGATCAGCTTGACCTCCTCCGCGTCGAACGGCGTGCCGTCCGGCCGGAGGACGTCGTGGAACCAGACCTTGGGCTCGGCGGTGAACTCCTTGTCCCAGCTCGCCCAGGGATACTGCGTCTGGATCTTGCCGGCGACGAACCCCCAATGGATCGCGCCGATCCGCTTGGCCTTCATATACGGCAAGAGCGCCTGAAACGTGCAGCCGCCCGGGCGGTTAAGATACTCGGTGCAAATCACCGGTCTTCCGAGCTTCAGCGTGGCCTCGGCCCGCGCCTCGAAGCCCTTGGGTCCGCTGTAGCTGTGGAACGTCATGATGTCCGATCGCTCGAGGCACACCTGGTTGATCGGCGAGGCGTTCTTCGGATTGGACCAGTCCCCCGCCCAGAGTCCCACGGTGATCGGCTGGTCCGGACGAATCGCCGTCGCCCAATCGAACGCCTTGCGCAGCAGGCGTAGCGATAGCTCGGGCTTGTTCGGCGGCTCCTGGCCGGGAAACTTGCGGCTGTTGTCGTTGCCCGGCTCGTTGTACAGGTCCCAGGCCAGCACCCGCTTGTCGTTGCGAAACCGACGGATCACCCCGGCCACATAGGGCTTCATCTCGTCGTGTCGCTCGGGCCTGCCGAGGATGGCCGCACCCGGGCACTGCACCCATCCGGAGTTGTGCAGGTGCGGCTTCGGTGCGGGCTGGCGACCCGGTCGCGGGTTCGGATTCCAGCAATCGTCCAGCAGGACGAACATCACGCGGATCTCGTGCGTGTCGGCGATCCCAAGAAACCGATCGATCCTTTGGTAGAACCCCTCGGCGTCTTGCTGCAGCGGGATGTGATGCAGGTAGACCCGCAGCACGTTGAAGCCGATGTCGCGCGCCCAGCCAAGCTCCTGATCGATCGTCTTCGGATCGAACGTGTCGGCCTGCCAGAACTCCAGCTGATTGATCGCCGTGCGGGGCGTGTAGTTGCACCCCACCAACCAGGGCTGCCGGGCATACCATTCGTTGGCCTGCTGCGCGGACCAACGCTCACCACCGACGGCCGATACCGTCACCGCAAACAAGGACGCCAGCAGAACCGGGATCGACAAGGCGCGATCGTCAGTCATGCGTTTCCTCCGGAGAGTACCCGTCTCGGTCATCCAGATGCCCGCCACGCCCTTGACTATACTCGCTACGCCGTGGCCGACAATACTCCCACGGCGGAACGCAACGTCGCATCGGCATCCCGGCTTCGCCCTGCACCAAGAACCCTTGGGTCTGCTGGTCAGGGCCAAAGATGAGGCCTCGCCGTGGCAAGCTTGCCGAGGGGCGCAGCGCAGCGAAGACGAGACACCCGTGGCCCGACTTTTGCGGCCCTTCGGCCCTGTCCGCCAAGAACGTCGTGCACCCGTCAGCGAGCGGTCACACGCCGCGTGGCTTGAGGCTGGTTCGGAAAGCAGATACCTTCATCAAGTTGACGAAGGCTTCTTGTTTCGAACGCCAGCCCACGATGAAAGCCCAACCCACGAATGCAGAAGGTGACAGGATGACACGATCTGCGATGGCCCTCGCCATGACCACGTTGCTAACGTCGGTGCCAACGTCACTCTGCGCCCCCATTCTCATCGTTGAGGATCCCGACGGAGCGGCCGCAAGAATCGGAGCACCCGTCTCGGTCGAGGTCGATCTGGCAAGGGTCTTGGAAACGACCGCGCAGCCGAACTCTCTTCGGCTCGTCGAGCAAGGCGACAGGCCTGGCATGAGCCGCACGCCCGTGGCCGTGCAGTTTGTCCAGGACGCAAGGGGCTCCAAGAGAGGCAGGCTGTGGTGGCTCATGCCGCCGGGAACCGATGATCAACGACAATTCGCGTTGGTTGTGAGTGACGAACCGCTCACACCGACGGTTGTCGCACGTCTGGACAAGCAACGACAGGCCGTCCTCGTCCGGGACGGGCATCTGCCCGTGCTGCGCTACAACCAGGGCACAGTCCCGCCACCGGCGGAGATCGTCGAGCACTTCGAGAAGAAGAGGAAGCCGCCCTTCTACTATGCCCGAGGAGACTACATCCATCCGCTATTCGGACCGGACGCCAAGCCGCTGACCGATGATTACTCGATCAACCACCCCCACCATCGGGGGATCTGTTGGGCCTGGCCCATCGTTCGATGGCGGAACGAAGCGCGAGATCTCTGGGCGGTTCGCGTGCTGCCGGACGAGCCGGGCGGCGTGTGGGCGCGGCCGGTCGCTATCCATCGGACCGAATCGGGTCCGGTGCTGGCGGAGATCGATGCGGAGAACGTCTGGAAGTGGGGCGACAAGGATCCGATCGTTCGCGAGCAGGTGATCATCCGCGCCTTCCGGCATCGGGATCGCCGCCGGTTCCTCGACATCGAACTCCGACTGACGGCGCTGGTGGATGACGTTCGCATCGGCGGTCGGCCGCGCGCGACCTATGGCGGCTTCAACCTCCGCACCTTTCCCGAGTTCGAAGGACGGCGGATCGACATGCACATCGAC
>CAZKCX010000356.1:0-7245 GCA_964550865.1 uncultured Planctomycetales bacterium | reverse complement strand
ATGTCCATGACGAGCCCGTGGATCGTCTCGGCAGCCATCCACGTGCCGCCGAGGCCGTCCATGCCGCCGTCGTTGTAGTTGCCGGCACAATGGAAGTCCCACTGCTCGTCGATGAGCATGTACATGGCCGCCGGGCTATAGATCGAACTGGTCTTCATGATGGCGCCGGGCATGAGGGGATCGTCAATGCCCGGGTCATTGAACGCGGAAATCGAGCTGAGGAACTTCCGCCCGAGGATGCTCCGCGTGTAGTTGAACATGTTCTGCGTCTTGGAGGCGTCGGGCACCCGTTCAAACTCAGGGCATCGGTAGAGAACGTCGAACCGCGTGTAGGGAAACAGCGTTCCCTGACGGACCCGGGCTTCCTTGTCCGTCCCCTCCCATTGCTTCCAGTTCATGTCCAACCAGAGCTTGTCGTCCCCCTCACCGGCGAGGTTCGGGATCAGCCACTGTTCGTATTGGGCGAAGTATAGCTCCGTATTCCTGCCCGCCGGACCCAGGTGGGGGTACTCGCGATCCTGTCCGCATTCCTTGTACCCGACGCCGATGAAGGGAGGGGTCTCCTCGTAGTCGCTGGCGTAGATCAGCATGGACTTGGCCAGCTGCGACATCCGAGAGGCGCACAAGGTCGCGCGGGCTTGCCCCCGAGCCTTGCTCAGGGAAGGCAGGAGGATGCTGATCAGCAACGCGATGATCGCAACGACCACCAGCAACTCGATCAGTGTGAACGCCTTTGCGATACGGATTGATCCGGGCTTCGGGCCTGCCATGATAGCTGCCTCCCGTTTGCACGCTGCCTCAGGTCCGGGGCTCGTGGGGTCCTTACGGTCTGCTTGGGATGCTCCCAAGTCGATTTGAGGAAGCGACTTATTGATCGTCCTTCTCGCACACAGGGCTGCCATTGTGTGCAACGGTTCATCTACATCACACGCTTTGGCCTCCAACGTCCTACGGCGTGTTTGCTCCAGAGACCGGCCAGTAGTACCTTAGAGTACGACTTACAAGTTCGACCAGTCGGTCTAACAATACACGATGGCCTCCGCTGCGTCAAGGAAACGAGGCAATTTTGTTGCTTTCCTCAGACCGTACTTGGAGTTAGCATAGGCGTTGGCCGGAGCCCGATGGTGTCGAAGTGGCGCCGGCCTCAAATCCCGAGGAGGCATCTGTTGCCCAGTCCCAGATTCGAGAACCTTGACGCCGGCAAGCGAGAAGTGCTACTTGAGGCCGCCCGGGGCGAATTCGCCGAGTATGGTTTCGAAGGGTCGTCCTACAACCGAATCATCGCCAATTCCGGCCTGAGCAAGGGGTCCTTCTACTACTACTTCCACGGCAAGGAGGACCTGTATCTCACGGTCGCGCAGGATGCGACCGCCAAGTTTTCGGCCGCCGTCGGAGATCCCGGGGAGATCCACAACGTCGAGGAGTTCTGGGCGGAATGTGCCCGCATGTACACCCGCCTCCTGCAATTCGGCCAAGAGAATCCCAGCTTGGTGGGGGTGCTCAAGAGCATGCTCGATCTGCGTCCGACGCCGATGGCCGAAGAGTTGATGACTCGCTTCGTGGTCAAGGATGCCGAGTGGTATCTGGGAATGATCCAGCGCGGTCAGGAGTTGGGGGCCATTCGCACCGATTTGCCGATGGAGCTGCTCCTCGCGCTGGTGTTCGCCTTCTTCCAGGCCAAAGGCCGCGTCGGCCTGCACCGTTGGCTCGACTACGGCCCGATGGACATCGAGGAAAACGCCAACATCATGATCGACCTCTTCCGCCGCGTGGCCGCTCCCGCAAGGCCTACCGATCCCGGCACGGCCTGGCCGCCCACCGATGCACAAAGTGCCAGCACGTCCGATTGACGATAGGACACGCCGGTTATGGCGAAGCCACACATCACGCGCGAGATGATAGAGCAATGCCTTCGGGGCCTCGGCCTCCAGGCGGGAGACATCGTGTTGCTCCATAGCTCCCTGTCGAGCATGGGCCACGTGGAGTCCGCGGCCAAGACGGTCGCGGATGCGTTCCTGGCTGTGCTCGGAAGGCACGGCACCCTGGTCGTCCCGGCCTTTGGCGCCCTTGGCGCGGTATCGGACTACGTCAAGGAGCACGCCGACGCTGTTCGAAGCGTGCATCCGCTCGCGAGCGTGGCGGCGATCGGTCCGGCCGCAGCGGAGATATGCACGGACCATGACAAGGTGGAAACCGCGCACGGTGAAGGCACGCCCTATCTGCGAATCGCCGACCTCGGCGGCTACGTGTGCCTGCTCGGCGTCGATCAGGATCGCAACACGAGCTTGCATGCCGCCGAGGTCCTGCTTCGCCTGCCGTACCTGAGCGATCGAACGGAGAAGTTCGACACGCCGGAGGGACCTGTCGAGAAGACCTTCCGGTTCTTCCCCGGACCGCACCGTGACTTCATCGCATTGGATCCGATCCTTCGAGAACGAGGCATCGTGCGGATCGGCCACATCGGTCGCGCCGTCGTTCGACTGATGCGAAGTCGGGAAATGCTCGACGCCTGTCTCGATCTGGGCCGCGCCGACCCGGCGTTTGTCCTGTGCGGCAATCCGAATTGCTCCGACTGCGTCGCCCAAAGGGCGGCCATTCGCCGGGACCGCCTGGCGCGGGAACCCTTCACCCTGGTCGCCGCGTCCGGTCTGGCCGGATGGGGCGTCGCGGAAGTCTGTGAGGCGACGAAGGCGGCAGGCATCGAAGCGCTCGAGCTGGATCAGATCCAAGGACTCCCTATCCACCTCGTGCCGAGCGATCAGTTCCGCGCCGCCGTCGAGATGATTCGTGCGAGCGACCTGCACCTATCCGCGCTTCGGTTGCGCGGCATTCCCGAGGGCCTGGCGGACGTCATGGACCGTGCGGCGACCAACGCCATCGAACGGATCGTGCTGCCGCTGTCGCCGCAGGCGGAAGCACATGCCCGGTTGGCGAGCGATCGAGGCCTGAAGCTCTCGCTGGTGAACGTCGGGGTAGGGGGGCAAACCGCTTCCGAGGCGATGCTGGGGCTGCGTGCCGCCGGTTATGAGGTAGGGTTCACGTTCAACCCGGCTAGCTTCGCACTCGTAGGCGAGAAGCCGTTTCTGTCCAGCTACCGGCAGAAGCTGCGCGAATTCGTCGATCAACTCGATCTCGAGGATGCCACACACGACGGAACGGTCCAACCGCTCGGGCATGGAAATGCCGAGGTGAAGGAGATGATCTCCATGCTCCGCTGCGCAAGCTTCGAGGGCACCTTTGTGCTGACGGCGGCCAACCGAGAGATGGGCGGTGTACGCGGTGCCGCCGCCCGTTTCGAACGCCTGCTGGACGCGATGTAGGATCGGACATCGGCGGAGCCTGTGAGCGATGCGGGCGATCTGCCGTCAGAGATCTCGGCGTACGCAAAGACGAGCATGCCGAGCATCCCCTCTCAGAGCCGATGTCCACAACGCAAAGAACCGCCCGACCACGATGGATCGGACGGTCCTTCTCCGTTCCCGGCCAAAGGGGGTATGCTTCTACGCGGTCTTGCGCCGAAACCGGCTGACGATGCCCAGTCCGATCAAGCCTAGCATGGCCGCGCCGGGAGCGGGAACCTGGTTCATGACGAGCAGGTCCTGCTTCCGCCCGGTGCCGTCTGCGTTGGCCCACAGGTTCATGACCTGAACACCGCCTAGCGAATCGTTCATATGCGGAGCGGCATCCGCCAGAAACTGATCGACGAGAGCGCGCTCGCCGGTCGTCATGCCCTGGTACTTGTTCGAGATCTCGTTCTCCAAGTACCAGATGGCATTCTGCAGGGCGTTGGCGGAGTGCTTCCGCCCCGCCGTCCCGCCGCTGATGTCATACGTGTAGCCGTCCAGCTCGCCCGTAACGAATTCTCGGTAGAGGTAGGCCGTTCCGCCGCTGAGCGGATCCGGGTTGGGCCCGCCACCCCCGTTGATCGCCATGTCGGTGAAGTCTGCGTAGTACCACCGGTTCAGGTGAATGGTCTCAGACTTCTCAATGCAGAAGCTCTCGAACCGGTCGGCCACCTCACCGAGGCTTTGCGGCTCGAAATCGAAATTGCTCCACTGAACGCGGTACTCACCGGCGTTCAAGGAACCGTAGCTGTCAAAGATTCGTACCTTGGCCGTCAGGTCCGCCATGACGGGCGAGCTGCCCACCAAGAGGACGACGGCCACGATCCACGACGCATTGCCTTTCATCTTCCCACTCCTTCCGCTGTGCGAGGTCTTCTCGGATTATGCCCGCTTCTTGGGCGTTCCCCTTCTGCGGCTGCGCAGACCACAACCGCATGGAAGGACCTGAACTCTCCCTCACCGTTGGGACGGTGCTGCAAACAAGGGCGAACAGGTTGGACATCCCCCGTGAAGAGCCCCTGAGGACTCATCACCGGACTCTAGGTCCCTCACACGAGCTCTTCAAGCCGAGAGCGAGGAAAAACTCACGCCCGCCGGTGCCGGCCGATAATGGCGGCGAAGGCGCCCACCAGAAGTCTCCACCGGAGGACGAACGGTCAGAACAAGAGACGATCATTCTGTCGCGGCAACGCGCACGCGGCCTGTTCTTCGTGGCCTGACCGCCTGGGGCGCGCTACTCCGGAAGATAGCCCCTCGCGACGGCGTCGGCGACGAGCGACTGCGTGTACGCCCAAAGACGTCGCGAGCCCGCTTCCACGGAGGACATGACCGCGAGGATCTGGGTGCTCGTGACCCCATGCTCGCGCCACGACCGCCCCTGGGTGTGGTAGTTGTGAAGGAACGGCATGAGCCGATCGACGGCATAGGCAAAGCGTGCTTCGGGGGTCTCGCGCGCTTCGTATTCTTCCCAGAGATCCATCAGGTGATCCCGCTGGTCGTCCGACAGCAGACCGAAGATTCGCTCGGCCGCCCGCTGCTCGCGCTCGTCCTTGTCTTTCGCGGCCTGCTCATCGTAGATGTACGTGTCCCCCGCGTCGATCTCCACGATGTCGTGCACGAGCAGCATCTTGATCACCCGGTCCACGTCGAACCGCTCGTCGGCATGCTCGGCCAAGAGCAGGGCGGCGAGCGCCACGTGCCAACTGTGCTCCGCCGAGTTCTCCTTTTTCTCGGAGTGCAGGTGGTAGCACTGGCGGACGACGGCCTTGAGACGGTCGATCTCCAGGAGGAAGTCCATTTGCCGGGTCAGCGATTCGTCGGTCATTTCGTCTCCGTAAAGGCCCGGAGGTCTGAAGGGCGGCTTGCCCCGCCAGCCGGAGGAGCGATCGCCCCGGGGCGAGCCAGAGTGTAATGGAAGGCAGCGCTAGTGTCCCGGCTGGCGGGGAAGGTCTCCAGCCGCCACACCGTGTCTCCGAATTCGCCGCGGGGTTTGTCTCCTTTTGCCTGGTCCCCCAGACGGATAAGATACAGCCTTCGGGCACGACGCATGCACCTATGAGGAGGCCGCTACGATGACCGCTCACGCACTTTCTACACGACGAAGGGTCCTGCTTGCCGTTGCCGTATGCATATGGACAGCTCCGCTTTTGGCGGACGTCCCGATGGTGCAGGTCGGTCGCGGGCCTGCGCCCGAGATCGACGGGGCGCTCGACGAGGCAACGTGGAAAGCGGCCGCACAGCTCCTGCCCTTCCTCAAGATCGATCGAGAGGGCCTTGCCGATACCCGGACCCGAGCGCTTGCCTGCTACGACGACAACTCACTGTACGTCGGTTTCCACTGCGATGAACCCGCCATCCAACGACTCGTCGCCCACAACAAGACACGGGACAGTGCCCTCTGGCACGACGACTGCGTCGAGGTCCTGGTCGACCTCCCGGACGGGTCCGGTTATGCGCACGTTATCGTCAACACGCTCGGCGTTACCTACGAAGCGAAAAACCACGAGCGGAGCTGGAACCCGAAGATCCGGGCGGCCGTCCAGAAGGCCGAGGGCTCCTGGTCTGCCGAGCTGGCGATCCCGTGGAAGGCCCTTGGCGGTCGTCCTAAGGCCGGCGAGACCTGGCGGATGAACTTCTGCCGGGAGCGCAAGGCCCAGGAAGAGCTTTCCAGCTGGAGCCCGGCGAGGGGCCGCTTCCTCGCACCGGCGACGTTCGGACGTGTGACGTTCGTGGACAAGGCCATCCGCATGGAGAGCTTCGATCCCGGCGCCCAGCTTCCCGGCGCGAATCGGGCCACGCTGCAGCTGACGGCGCCGGGCGACGCGCCGATCGAGGTCCGCGTGCAAGGCGCCAAACCCGTTCGCATCGAATCCGGCGCGGTCAAGCCGATCGAGGTGGTCTACGCCCTCGGGTTGAGCGGGAAGGACCTCGTCTTCAGCGCGTACCGGGGAGACCGGCCTCTTTGGAAGGCCGTCATCCCGACCAGGATCGAGCCCGCGCCGAGGCTCGGAGCATTGCAGGAGTTGATCGAGGGCGTTGGGGGATTGATCGCCTCGCTCCCGAAGGACCACGCGCTTGCCGGGTCGCTCCGGGAGGCGGTCGGAGAGGCCGAGGAGGTCGCCACCGAATTCCGCGAGGCCGTCGATGCCAGCCTCCGTGCCGGCAAGCCGCTGGATATGAAGCGGTATCGTTCGATGAACCAGCGGGCCGCCGCGAAGGTCACGCGACTCAGCATGTTGCGTTGGCCCGTCTGGACCAAGAACAACTGGGCCGACCTCGCGAGAGACGAGCTGCCCGACGGCGTCGAGGATCTCGCCCAGCTCGAGGTGCGATCGCTCGTCAACGAATACGAATCCGCGAACGTCATCGTCAGCAACCTGAGCAAGGAGGCCCTGCGGCTCCGCGTGACGGTGCCGGGCCTGACGTGGCTGCCGCCGCTCGATGCCTCCGCCCGCAACGCCGCCTCGAACGGGGATTTTGAACGATGCAGCCGGAAGGGGCGTCCGCCCGACGGATGGCGGCGAACGACAGGTAGTCGCCAGGGATGGGAGGTCGTCGACGACCCGCAACGCGGCAAGGTTTTGGTCATTCGGCCTGGTGAGCTCGACGCGCTCACGATTCGACAGGAAGTCGACTTGAAGCCCGGTGTGACGTACGTGCTCTCCTATTGGGCCCGATCGGAAAACGCCACGCCCAGCGTCCGGGTCGGCGTGATCAACGCCGGATGGACGCGTTCACAATTCACTCGGCCCGTCAGCGGCATGAGCGGATGGCATCGGATCACACGGCGGATCTCTCCGCGCGAAAGCACGTTGCATCAAATCGTGATCTGGTCCCGCGCCGGAGGCGGCACCGTGTGGATCGACACCGTGGCGTTCCTCTTCCGATGTGATCAGCCCCT
>CAZKCX010000355.1:0-7254 GCA_964550865.1 uncultured Planctomycetales bacterium | reverse complement strand
GCCTGAAGATCCCATCCGGCTCAGCGGCCGCGCCGGATGAATCCGGCGGGTCGGGCAGCGACAGTGGAGTGCGCGCTCCTGTCCAGAGTCGCACGATTTGTGAAACGCGGTAGGGTGCGTGACGGATTGGGCGGGGGTTCTGGAGGGGCCATCCGTCGGCGACAGGAAAGGCGCGTGCGTGCTGGTCGCCTCGAAGAGGCGCCGGACCATCATGAAGCCGTATCACCGCGGCCCGTGCCGTAGCATGGGCATCTTGCCCATGGGTTCCCGAGGTGCGATCCACAGCAGGTGAACTCACGGGCGAGACGCCCGTGCTACGGGAACGCCCGTCCGCCCAGAATGTCACGCACCCAACGCGGTACTAAGACCGTAGCCCGGCGCGAAGCCGTCGGGGCTCGAGCAGCAAGTCCAACGCGTTGGCCGCCCCGAACACGGTCAGGTCCGAGGCGAGCATGGCATGTCGCGAAGCGCCTTCGGCCTCGATCACCGCCACACCCACTCGCGCGAGGGCCAGCATGGCCTGATCGTTGTTGCCGTTGCCCAGCGCGATGCAGTGATCGGGACCAAGGCCGCGAACGTAATCGGCCTTCTGCTCGGCCTCGCCTGGGCCTTGGAGCCGGTTGAACTCGATGGGAAGCCCGGCGAGGGCCTCGGCCGCCGTCCCGAAGGTATCGGCCGTCAGGACGTGGAAGGTCACCTGTTCGGCGACGCGTCGAACGCGCTCGGCCACACCCTCGGCGAGCCGGCCGTCGACCGAGAGCGTGCCCGTGAAGTCGCTGACGGCATGGTGCAGCTCGATTCGACCGAACGTGGGGATGTCGATCTCGATCATGACACGGTCTCCGCCGGACTACCGCGTCGAACCCGCGTGGGGAACGCGGCCGAAGCGTCGCTCGCGGTGGACATAGTCCCGCAAGGCCTCGAACAGGTGCTCGCTTCGGAAGTCCGGCCAGAAGACGTCGGTGACGTAGAATTCCGCGTAGCTGATCTGCCAGAGCAGGAAGTTGCTGATCCGGTACTCCCCCGCCGTTCGTATCAACAGGTCGGGATCGGGCAGGCCGGCGGTGTAGAGATGGTCGGTGATGCGCTGCTCATTGATATCGTCGGGTGTGATGCTTCCATCGGCGACCTGCCGCGCGAGTGTCCGCACCGCCTGGACGATCTCCTGGCGCGAGCCGTAGTTCAAGGCCAGGCACAAGGAGAGGCCCGTGTTCTGGGCGCAGAGCTCCTCGGTCGCTTCGAGTTCCTGGATGACCGACGGGGGCAGACGATCCCGCGAACCCACCTGCACCAGCCGGATGTTCGTCTTCATCAGCTCATCGCGTTCCTTGATGAGATACTCCGCGTAGAGCTGCATCAGCGAATCGACCTCTTCTTGCGGTCGATTCCAGTTCTCGAGGCTGAAGCTGTAGAGGGTGAGGGCCTTGAGCCCGAGGCGTGACGACGTCTTGACGACTTCGCGCACGGACTTCGCGCCCTCGCGATGGCCGAAGATCCGTGCCATGTTCCGTGCCTGTGCCCATCGACCGTTGCCGTCCATGATGATGGCCACGTGTCGAGGAAGCTGTTCCGGCTCGGCGCCGACGGTTTCTCTCGGATCGATCGGCTCATCGGGCATGGGCCATGTCTCCTTCCAGGCAGCGAGGCTGTCCGGCGAAATCCATCAGGCGGGTCGAATGAGGAGTTGGGCTCGCTCCGGCCCGACCGCTACCGCAATGATAGGGCACTCGAGCAGGGATTCAATCTTCGCCAGATACGCCGTTGCGGCCTCGGGCAGGTCGTCCCATGCCTTGCATCCGCTGAGTTCCTGGTGCCAGCCCTTGACGGGTTCGAGCATTGGCGTGACGCGTTCGAGGACGTCGACGTCGCTCGGGAAGTGGTCGATTTGTTCCCCGTCCACCTTGTAGCCGACACAGACTTGGATCTCCTCGAACTGGCTCAGGACGTTCAGCCCGATCAAGCCGATGGCGTTCATCCCGCCGAGCCGCGCCGAATAGGCCGTCGCCACGGCGTCGAACCAACCGCAACGTCGGGGTCTGCCCGTGGTCGTGCCGAATTCGCGGCCTACCTCACGAATCGCCTCGCCGATGCCGTCGTTCAGCTCGGTGGGCAAGGGTCCCGTCCCGACGCGCGTCGTGTAGGCCTTTGCCACGCCGAGGAAGGTGCTGATCTTTCGCGCGGGCACGGCCGAACCCACCGACACGCCGCAGGCGCTGGAGTTGCTGCTGGTCACGTACGGAAACGTCCCGTGGTCGAGGTCCAGCAGGCTCCCCTGGGCGCCCTCGAAGAGAATTCGCTTGCCGGCCGCCATCGACGTGTGCAGGTGATGGGCCGTATCGCACACCATGGGCCGTAAACGGTCGGCGTAGGCGCAATACCGGTCATAGATCTCGTCCGCGTCGATGGGTTCGGCGTCGTAGAGCGCGCCGAAGATCCGGTTCTTGCGGGCGACGATGTCGTCGAGCCGTTGGCGGAACACCGCCGGGTTCATCAGGTGGTGCACTCGGATGGCGTTTGTTCGGGTGGCCTTGTCGGTGTAGAGCGGGCCGATGCCGCGGGCCGTCGTCCCGAGCTTCGCCCGCTGGCTGAGCGCCGCCTCGCTCAGCCGGTCCTCGAGTTTGTGGTACGGGAGTACCACGTGCGCCCGGTCGCTGACGCACAGACGCCCCTCCGCGGCCACACCCCGCTCGGCGAGGGCATCGATCTCCTCGAACAGGACCTCCGGATCGAGCGCGACCCCGTTGGCGATGACGCACTGGACCTGCTCCCGGAGGATACCCGACGGGACGAGATGGAGCCCCAGCTTGGTGTCGCCGACGACCACCGTGTGGCCGGCATTTGCCCCACCCGAGTACCGGACGATGATGTCGAAGTGGGCGCCGAGATGATCGACGATCTGGCCCTTGCCCTCATCACCCCACTGAAGACCTACAACCAGAGTATGTCCCAAGCGTTCGAAATCCATACGACAGCCTTTCGCCGACCGGACGGCGGTTCGCAATGCGAGGGAGTGAATACCCCTCCCCGTAGCTCTCAAGGAACAAAACCTCATCAAGCTAGCACCGCCGTGAGCCGTCTGTCAAGGTGCGACGGATTCGAGTATCGTGACCGCAGACGGCGCCACGCGCACAGCGCGTCGCGCGATCTCAATTCCTCTGCGAGAGAACCGCGGAATCCGATGAGGACGAGGGCACATGGTACGACCAAAGGGCGTGGACATTCAGAGCATGAACCGCCACTGGCGCGTTCTCTGCGAGACGATCGGCAACCGCTACGCGGGAACGGAGGGCGAGCAGGCGGCCGCGGACTACATCGAGGGACAGTTCCGGAAGGTCGGGCTCACCGACGTCCGTCAATTCGAGTTCGAGTTTCCCGGGTGGGACTTCTCGCGTTGTGGATTGACGATCGGCCGCGGCAAAGGGTCGCGACGGGTTCGCACCGCATTGCCGATGGAGTACACCGTCAGCACGAAAGGGACGGCGCGGGGATCGATCGCCTACGTGCAAGGGGGAAGCGAGCTCGACCTCGCACAAGACCTGCGCGGCCAGGTCGGCCTGCTGATCGGCTCGCTCAGCCTCGGTGATCCGGTGACCAAGCAGCGGATCATCGACTCGGGCATGGCCGCGCTGATCACCGTCGACGCGCGCATCCCGTTTGATTGGAAGGTGCCGATCGGTGCCGCCCCGCAGTGGACCGAGGGCTACGACGTCCCGACGATCTGCATTCCCTACATGGAGGCCGTCCGCGTGGTCCGCGAGCTGCCGTCGACGGCCCGCGTCGACGTGACCGCCCGCGCGTTCTCGGCCACGAGTCAGGTCGTTCTCGGCGACGTCCGTGGATCGAAGCGTCCGGATCAGGTCATCGTCGTCTCGGGGCATCACGATACGGTCCGGGGCAACGTCGGCGCCGACGACAACGCCAGCGGGGTGATCGCGACGTTGGAGCTTGCGCGGCTCTTCGCGCGGCGTCGTCCCAAGCGGACGCTGCGCTTCGTCAGCTACGGCGTGGAGGAGCGCCTCAGCGTCGGGGCCTATCTGTATTTCCGCTCGCTGACGAAGAAGGAGCGGGACGGGATCGTTCTGGCATGCAACTTCGATTCGGGGGCGTCGTGCATCGGGGAGGATATGGCCGTCGTCACGGGATCGGCTTCGTTGGAGCGCCTGGTGCGGAGGCACTGGACGAAGCGGCGCCATCCCGTCCGCATCGAATCGGCCGTCAGTCCGTACAGCGATCACTTCCCGTGGAACATCGGGGGCGCCCCGAGCGTCTGGCTGGGGCGATCGAGCATGATGTCCGGAGGGCATTGGACGTTGCACAGCGAACACGACAACCTCGACAACGTCAGCGCCCAGGTTTTGGGCCGGACGATCGACAGCGCGTATGCCTTCTTGTCGGACGTGGCCTCCGCGGACCGATTGCCTTTTGCCCGCAAGATCAGCCCGAAGCTCCAGCGTGAGGTCCGCCGGCTCGCCCGCAGCGCCTACCACCACCCGTGGTCGCCGGCGCGTTTCGACTACGAGCGGTTCGCGTGAGCGACGGAGCGGAGGTCCACGTCGGTCCCGTGAGGCGAACGCGTCGTGGGCATCATGCCGGGGGTCTTCACGGGCGTGGCGCCCCCATGCCTGTGATTCGCGCCGCGATTCTGGTCAACTCCGTCGATGGACGATAGAATGCCGTCTCGGCACGGCCATCGTCCGAAGTTGCGTGGCCGGCACGGACATCGGCGTGTGGGAACGGTTCCCCTCGCCGAGAGGTCTTCGTCGCGAATACGGGTTCGCCGACGCTTCGGGGAATGGCAGATCTTCCGGGTCGTCCGATGGAGCATGTCTTACTGACAGGGTTCCCCGGCTTTCTCGCCGAGAACCTCGTCCGGCGGTGTCGGGAGGACCACCGCGACATCTTCTGGCACTTGCTGGTCCTGCCGCGCGAGCTGCCGAAGGCCACACACAGGCTGCGCGACCTGGGGCTGACCGTCGCCGACTACGCGATCTATCCCGGTGACGTGACGATGCCGGACCTCGGCCTTCCCGGCCGCGATGCGGCGGAGCTGCAAGGCACCATCCAACGATGCTTCCATCTCGCGGCCATGAATGATCTGACCGCTTCGGCGGATGCGTGTCAGGCCGTCAACGTGCGTGGCACGGTTCGCGTCCTCGAATTCCTGACCCACTGCGAGAAGTTGGCCGGCTTCAACTACCTCAGCACATGCTACATCTCGGGCACGATCGACGGTCCGATTTGGGAGGACGATCTCCCCGAGCCCGAGGAGTTCTACAACGACTTCGAGCGCACGAAGCACGAGGCCGAGCGGGCGGTGCGTTCCTACCTCGAACGGTTGCCCACGACGATCTTTCGCGTCTCGACGGTGCTGGGCGATTCACAGAGCGGCGAGACGAACCGTTTCGCCGGCCCCTGCGCGCTGATTCGATGCCTCCGCAACTCGCGCCATACCGTCTATCGCATGCCCAATCTCGGCTCGGATTCGACGTGGCTCAACACCGTGCCCGTCGACTTCGTTACGACGGTGATGCGCGACGTGGGGTTCTCCGACGCGTTCGTCGGCAAGACACTGCAGGTAGCCGATCCGGCCCCGCCCACCACCCTGGAGGCGTTCGAGGCCTTCTACCGCCAGACGACCGGCCGGAAGCCCCTTGCCATCGAGGAGAAATGGCGCGAGCGGTCGCTCCGCGCGATGCATCACTTCCCCCTGGATCTCATTACGGGCATTCCGGGCCAGGCGCTCGACTACTTCGACCATCGCGGGCAGTATCGCACGGAGAACCTCCGTGCGGCTTGCCGCAAGCTTCAGATCAAGATCCCCCGGTGGCGGGACGTCTACAAGCCGATCGTCCGCTTCGCCACCACCGAGCATCGCGACGCGCCGAACGCAGGCGTGGTTCGCGCGTTCCGGCGGTGGTGTCTATCCTTCCGCTTCATCTACGCCGTCGTCGGCCTGCTGTTCCTCGTCGCGCCCGATTGGATCGTCTGGCTGCTCACGCTGATGGACGACGAGAACGCGGCGATCGTGATGCTTTCCGACAACCTGTTGTGGCGGTCGCTGTCGATCTCCTTCATCGTCGCGTTGTTCGTGGCGATTACGTTCCTCGAGATCTATCCGTTCCACAAACCGCTGCACATTCTCATCATCGGCGCGAAGTTCACCAGCACGATCCTGTTCTTCGGCTACGCCGTGATGACCGGGTTGCCCTCGCTGGTCGTCTGTGGCCTGATCGACGGGTCGATCGCGGTCATGCATCGGCTCTTCTATCGTCGCCTCCGCGACATCCGGCCGATGACGGGCAGCGCGTTTCAGTGGGATCCCTATCATCTCCTGTTCCCGCGGCGATTCCTGACGTGGTTTGCCGAGTCGATGGCGCCGAAGCTCGACGACCCGCCGGACGTCCGTCTGGTCGTGGACAACGTCCGCGCGGAGGTCGGACGCTTCCCGCCGTTGAACCGGTACATGTTCGTCTTCGCGTGCTACTACATCTCCGTGCTCATGCCGATGCTGCGGGGCTTCCCGCCGTTCGTGCTCATGAGCCCGGAGCGTCAGCTCGAGTTCCTGAAGGACACGCAGCACGTCCGGTCGGTCGTGCTGAAGATGCCGCTGATATTCCTGAAGCTTGTCGTGACCGCGCATCTGTACGATCAGAAGCCGTATCTGCGTTCGATCGGGGCGGAGTAGCCAGTGAAGCGGCCGGAAGGCATTACGTTTGGTGGCGAGCTGAACGGCGAGCACAAGCTCTCCTGCGAGGTTTGCATCGTCGGTTCGGGGCCCGCAGGCGCGGTGGCGGCGGACGAGCTGACCCGCGCGGGGCGCGACGTGGTGCTCGTCGAGGAAGGTCCCGTGCCCCAGCCCGCGCAGACCATGACGCCGCGCGAGGTCGTCACCGACTACTATCGCGACATGGGGCTGACGGCCACGCATTGGCCCGTACAGATCCCCGTCTTCGCCGGACGCGTCTTCGGAGGCACGAGCGTGATCAACTCCGGCACGGCCTTGCCGACGCCGCAACGCGCCTTCGATGAATGGGCCGAGGACCTCGGCGTCGAGTTCGACCGAGAGCGATGGCGCGGCATCGAGGAGCGGATCTTGGAGGATCTGTCGGTCTCCGTCTGTCCGCCCGAGCTGATGAGCGCGTCGAATCGCCTGTTCGAGCAGGGCCTCGCCGTGCTCGGGTTGACGGGCGGCGAGCGGCTGCCTCGCTCCGAGCGAGGCTGCGACGGCGCCGGGCGATGTTGCTTCGTCTGCCC